>NZ_JBWLUT010000061.1:0-34541 GCF_056504575.1 Blautia sp. CGZ-1-C1 | reverse complement strand
ATTTGGGAATTGGTGGAAACGGACATATTGGATTTAATGAGCCAGGGAGAAGCTTTTGAAAAAGAAACGCATTGTGTAGATCTTACAGAGAGTACGATTAAAGCAAATGCAAGATTCTTTGCAAGCATGGATGAGGTGCCAAAACAGGCATATACCATGGGAATTAAGAACATTATGGCGGCAAAGAAGATTTTGCTTGTGGCAACCGGAAGTGCAAAGGCAGATGCTCTTTATAAATCTCTGTATGGACCGATCACTCCGAGATGTACCGGCATCTATTCTGCAGCTTCATTCAGATGTAACAGTAGTAGCAGATGAAGAGGCTTTGAGCATTATCAGAGAAAAAGGTCTTTTTGTAAATTTGACGCCTGTGAGATAATAACAATATAGGCTTTGAAGGCAGATAATGAAAGTATTAATTCTTGTTGACTGAGAGCATGTATCTGGTGAAATATTGCAGAGAATGGAGCGAGCAGGATGGGAAGGGAGTTATAATAATGATTATAAAAAACGGAAAAGTTTTCCAGGAGGATGGAAGTTATAAAGTAACGGATCTGTATATCGAAAATGGCAGAATTGTATCATCAGCAGAAGAAGTGACAGATAAAACAGAGCTGGATGCATCCGGTCTGAAGGTTTTACCGGGGCTGGTAGATATTCACAGTCATGGTGCGATCAGACATGATTTTTCAGATGCAGATGTAGAAGGACTGAAGGCAATTCTACAGTATGAAAAATCACAGGGAATCACTTCTTATTGTCCTACATCCATGACACTTCCGAAGGAAGAACTTCTTAAAATTTTTCAGACAGCGAAGGATGTAGAACAGGATGAAGCCTCTCGAGATTTTAAGGCTTGGCATCAATATGGAAGGACCTTTCCTTGATCCTGTGAAAAAGGGAGCGCATGTAGAAGGTTATATTCGTAAACCAGACGTGGAATTTTTCAGGGAGTGCAATGAATCTGCCGGCGGAATGATTAAACTGGTGACTCTTGCTCCGAACATGGAGGGTGCGAAAGAGTTTATCCAGGAGTTACATAACGAGGTAGTGATTTCTATCGGACATACAGCGGCAGACTATGAGTGTGCCGCAGAGGCTATGGAATTGGGAGCACTTCATGTCACTCATCTTTATAATGCCATGAATCCTATGGGACACAGAGAACCTGGCGTGATTGGCGCGGCAGCAGATAATGAGAAGTGTATGGTGGAACTGATCGGGGATGGAATTCACATTCATCCTGTGACTGTGCGCAATACTTTCCGTCTCTTTGGAGACAGCAGAGTGATCCTGATCAGTGATTCTATGATGGCAACAGGTATGGAGAATGGAATTTATGAACTGGGTGGACAGGAAGTAACTATGAAGGACAGAAAAGCAACTCTGGCAGATGGAACGATTGCCGGTTCTGCGACATGCCTCTTTGGCTGTATGAAGAGTGTTATCTCCATGGGAGTACCGGAAAGAGAAGCGATTCTTGCCGCGACTGCGAATCCGGCAAGAAGTATTGGAATCTATGATGAGGTGGGTTCTCTCGCACCGGGGAAACGTGCGGATATTGTTCTGACAGATGATGAATTAAATGTTGTAAAAGTATTATAATTTTGCAATCTGATATTCTATGAGAAGGCACAGTAGTTGCAAAATATTGTAAATGATATAATTCAACAGGTATTAAATGGGGCAAAAAATTTTGCCCCTTGATTTCTTTAGGAGAAAATGATGACAAAAAAAGAAATTCTGGATGCGATCCATGGACAGATGATCATTTCCTGTCAGGCTGTAGAAGGAGAACCTTTATATGTAGAAGAGAAATCTATTATGTATCTGATGGCGCGCGCGGCAAAACAGGCCGGAACACCTGCAATCCGTACCAGTAGTATCAGAGATGTGATCGCAATTAAAGAAGAAACCGGCCTCCCTGTAATCGGTCTTGTAAAGGTTCAGTATCCCGGATATGAAGGATTTATCACACCTACGATGAAGGAAGTAGACGATTTAGTTGCTGCCAGTTCTGACATTGTTGCGCTGGACTGTACGCTTCGAAAACGTGGCGATGGTTCTACAGTCAATGAATTTATGGCGCAGGATCAGAGAAAAATATCCGGATATTATTCTGATGGCGGATATTTCCGATTATCAGGAAGGGATCAACGCATGGAAATGTGGGGAGATATTGTTAGGAACAACTATGAGCGGTTATACAGCTTATACATCTTCAGTAAGTGATGGACCGGATTATGAACTAATGGAAAGATTATCCAGGGATATAAACATTCCTGTTATCGGAGAAGGCAGAATTCATTACCCGGATCAGGCGGTAAAGGCGTTACAGACAGGAGTTTGGGCGATAGTTGTAGGAGGAGCGATTACACGCCCTCTGAGAGATTGCAATGCGTTTCCAGAATGCGATTAAAGAAAGCAGATAGAATATTCCATACTGCTCCCGAAGGAGAACCGGCCATTGAAAATCATTGGCAGAGAGCTGTCAGTGGGGCAGATTTTACAGATACAATTTAACGCTGTACAACATTTGTACTGATTGCATAAATTCGTGCCGTATGCCTCGGGAATTTGGCATATTGATGCAAAAACACCTTTCGGAATAGTAGCGTGTAAACAGTAACAATATTAAGATGCATGTGCTTGACACATAAGATAGAATATGTAAGACTCTTATTATAATGATATATCAGTTATAGATAAAAGATACAATGAAAATTGATATATAATATAATAAGAGTCTTTTTGTAGAAAGGGAAATATAAATGAAATTAGTAATCGTACGACATGGAGATCCGGATTATTCGATTGATTCACTTACTGAGAAAGGATGGAAAGAGGTAGAATATCTCTCAGAAAAATTGTCAAAGTTTGATGTAAAAGAGTTCTATGTTTCTCCACTTGGAAGAGCAAAAGACACCGCTTCTCTGACCTTGAAAAAGATGAATCGCACCGCTGTAGAATGTGACTGGCTGAGAGAGTTTGACGTTCTGATCGACCGTCCTGATGTTACAGACCGAAAGATTATCTTATGGGACTGGCTTCCGCAGGACTGGACGAAGGACGAGCGATTTTATCAGTATGACCACTGGTTTGAAAACGAAAGATTACAGAAAGCGGATGCAAAAGGCTATTATGACTATGTGACGGGAAAGTTTGATGAACTTCTGGCGTCTCATGGATATGTGCGGGAGGGACATTACTATAGAGCTGAGAAGGCAAATAATGATACACTGGTATTTTTCTGCCATTTTGGGTTGGAGTGTGTGTTACTTAGCCATCTGTTAAGTGTGTCTCCGATGGTGATGTGGCATGGATTTTGTGCTGCACCAAGTTCTGTTACAACAATAAATACCGAGGAGCGAAGAGAAGGAATTGCGAGCTTCCGTATCAGTGCATTTGGTGATATTTCACATCTTTATGCACATGATGAACCACCGGCATTTGCTGCCAGATTTTGTGAAACATATGATAATAAAGAGGAGCGCCACGACTGAATATATATGGTAGAAAGGAAATAAAAATATTGATATCAAAGACAATGAAAGCAATTTTGCATACACTTTCCTATGGAAATATAGAGGTAGAAAATTCCAGAAAAATGGCAGACCTGAAACAGTTGGATGCCACACGTATTTTTTTGAAAAAACTGGATGCCAAAGTTTATAATGACGATTATGAAGTACCGATCAGATTGTATTTTCCGACGGAGGAAGCGATGCAGGCAGGGATTGTGGAAGGAAATACCTTTCCAATTCTGCTGTTCTTCCATGGCGGAGGCTGGGTAACTGAGAGTGTAGAGAATTATGATCGTGTCTGCTCCAGAATGGCTCAGGCAACTGCACATATCGTGGTTTCCGTAGAATACAGGCTGGCGCCGGAACATAAATTTCCGATTCCATTGGAGGATTGTTATGCTGCGGCAAAAGCGCTTTATATGAACCAGCTGATTCTGAATACAGACCCCGAGAAGATTACGATCATCGGTGACAGTGCGGGTGGAAATCTGACTGCGGCAGTGTGTCTGATGGCGAGAGACAGAGGTGAGTTTACACCGCGTCGGCAGATACTTATCTATCCGGCATTGGGAAACTGTTATACAGAGGAATCACCATACAGATCAGTACATGAAAATGGCAGTGATTATCTGCTGACAGCGGTAAAAATGGAGGATTACCTTACTCTTTATCAAAGGACAGCAGAGGACAGACAGAACCCATACTTTGCGCCGATTCTTGAAAAAAATCTGAGAAATCTGCCGGAAACATTAATTCTTACAGCAGAATATGATCCTCTCAGAGACGAAGGGGAAGTATATGGAAGAAAGCTTCAGGCGGCAGGAAATCATGTGGAAGTTTATAGAATTCACGGAGCGTTTCATGGATTTTTTGCACTGGGGATTAAGTTTCTGCATGTACAGGAAAGCTTCCAGTATATTAATGGATTTTTGAATAAAAGTTATGAGAAAATCCTTTAATCGAATTAAGTAAGTGACGAAAGAGGATAATGAGAAAGAAAGCAGGAAAACTATGGATACAGGATATTCAAAATGGAGAAAACTGGATAATGCAGCACTGGCATTTCCACTGGTAAGCGGAAAAAATGATACCAGAGTATTTCGTTTTTACTGTCAGTTAAAAGAAAAGGTCGACGGAGAAATTCTTCAATCCGCGCTGGATCAGACAATGGAGAAATATCCATTATTTCAGGCGGTTTTGCGAAAAGGATTGTTCTGGTTTTATCTGGAACACAGAGATATCAGAGCGGTTGTAAAACAGGAGACAGAACCGCCATGCAGCCGCCTGTATATTCCGGATAAAAAATCTCTTTTATTTCAGGTGACTTATGATAAAGACAGGATTAACTTCGAGGTGTTTCATGCATTGACAGACGGCACCGGAGCAATGCATTTTTTGCAGGAATTGGTGCAGAATTATCTTATTCTGGCTCATCCGCAGGACGATATTCCGCGAATAGAAAATGCAGAAGAAGTCACTCATGGAGATAAAGAAGAGGACAGTTTTTCGCAGTATTATTCTTCCGATATGCCAAAGAATAAAGAGAAGAAAGAGACAGCAGTGAAGCTGAAAGGTGAGAAGTTGGTTCATTCAGATATGCATATCACAGAGGTGGTTCTTTCGGTGAAGGATATTCATCAGAAGGCGCGTTCTTATGGTGCTTCTATCACAGTATTGTTAACTGCAATGATGTTATGTTCTATCAGAGAAGAAATTCCGAAAAACCAGCAGAAACGACCGGTAACATTAATGATACCGGTGAATCTGAGAAATTATTTTCCATCTCAGTCCATGACAAACTTCTTTGGCTGGATTGAAGTCGGATATACATTTTCAGAAACAACAACCTTTGAAGAAGTAGTAGCAGATGTAAAAAGGCAGTTTGAGCAGGAACTTGTGAAAGATAAAATTGCCATGCATATGAATGGCTATGTAAGAATCGAAAAGAATCCTTTTGTGAGAGCTGTTCCGCTGGAGATTAAGAAATATTTCCTGATGATAGGCGCTAATCTGGGAAGCAGAAGTATTACTGCAGTTTATTCTAATATTGGTATTATCCGTCTTCCGGAAGAGTATAAAGAATACATTCAGCATTTTGGGATATTTGCCAGTCCCAATTCACTCCAGATATGTTCCTGTTCTTATGGAGATGAAATGGTTCTGGGATTTACTTCCAAGATACCGGATGACAGTATTCAGAGAAATTTTCAGAGAATGCTTGGTGAAGAACAAGTTGCTCATCGGGAACTGAAGAATGAATTTCCAGGATATGGAGAGAAACAGAAACTGGAGAAGAAAGAGAACCAGAGAATTGTTCAGACTTTCAGTTTTCTGTGTCTGGCGATAGCGGTGGCCTGTGGGATGATTAATTTTATGACCGCCGGTATGTTAAACTGGTTCTGGTTTGCAGGTGCGGGATGTGCCTGTGCCTGGCTGGTAGTTATGGTAGCATATTTTAAAAGAAGGAACATTCTTAAGAATGAAATGTGGCAGCTATTGATCATATCTGTGATAGCAATTTTTTGGGATTGGTTTATCGGATGGAGAGGCTGGTCTGTAGATTTTGTTCTTCCTTTTGGGGCATTGGCGGTACAGTTTTCCATTCCTGTAATTGCAAAAGTGAACCGTCTGGAACGGGAAGAATACCTGTTTTATCTTGTTCAGGCAGGTGTTGCGGGACTGATTCCAATAGTTCTTGTATGGACGGGAATTGTGAGATTGGTATATCCTTCGGTTGTCTGTGCGGGGATTAGTTTTCTCACTGTGGCGGCATTATTTATTTTCTGTCTCAAAGATACTCTGCAGGAGTTTCATAAAAAACTTAGAATGTAGTTGACATGTAGACTGCAAAATATTATACTTTATTACTGTAAAAGAACAGGGGAGCTTGTGACAGCAGGCTGAGAGGAAGTCATCAACTTCGACCCTTATACCTGATTTGGATAATGCCAACGTAGGAACGTATATGATAGTGAATTTACGGGAGATACTTTGGTATCTCCTTTTTTATGTGGCTATATGATATCTATCTGAAACAGGAGTAGTTACCGAATATAAAATGAACAGTAACTACAGCAATTTGCATTATTTTGTGGAATTGCTATAGTGTATCAACAAGAGAAAACAACTTGTTGGTAGACTTGAATTGAATATTGGAAAAATGAGAGTGAACAGAGTTCATGAAGGGGTGCACCACCGCGGGTACATTCTTTTGTGGACTCCTTTTTTATACTATTGGAAATTCTTCCATATTGTTTCGTTGATATGAAAATATGGAAAAATGTCTGTTTTACTCCCATTTATTTCCGGGAAAGGAGAGGAACATGTTTACAGTAAACGGAACGAAAAAAGAACTGCCGGGTGTATTTTCTGTGAAAGAATATCTGGAACAGAATGGATATGTGATCAGTCAGATCGCAGTAGAGTTAAATGAAGAAATTCTGCCAAAAACAGAGTATGTGAGCACTGTTTTGAAGGATGGAGACGTAATGGAAATAGTAAGCTTTATGGGTGGCGGAAGCTGCTGATACAAGTAAGTCCCCACCCACTGCTTATTGCTCTTCGCAACCTCCGCAGGGGACTTACTTGATTCGGTTAAACAACTATGATATTTCAGGAAAGAAGGACATAAATAATGAGTACAATTGCAAACACAAATAATGAAAAGAAATACGAGGACAAATTAGTTTTAGGAGGACATGAATTTACCTCCCGTTTTATTCTGGGATCAGGTAAATTTTCACTGGATCTGGTGAAAGCATGTATCGAAAAAGCAGATGCACAGATTATTACACTGGCTTTACGTCGCGCAAATGAAGGCGGACTTGCAAATATTCTGGATTATATTCCAAAGAATGTGACCTTGCTTCCGAACACATCAGGAGCAAGAAATGCACAGGAGGCAGTCCGTATCGCCAGATTATCAAGAGAGATCGGATGCGGAGATTTCGTAAAGATTGAAGTTATGCATGATTCTAAATATCTTCTTCCGGATAATTATGAGACAATCAAAGCAACAGAGATTCTTGCAAAAGAAGGCTTTGTGGTAATGCCATATATGTATCCTGATTTAAATGTTGCAAGAGATCTGGTAAACGCAGGAGCAGCCTGTATCATGCCGCTGGGTTCTCCGATTGGATCAAATAAAGGTCTCTGCACAAAAGAATTTATACAGATTCTGATTGATGAGATTGACCTTCCAATCATTGTAGATGCAGGAATCGGAAGACCTTCCCAGGCGTGCGAAGCCATGGAGATGGGAGCTTCAGCAGTAATGGCAAATACTGCGATTGCAACAGCCGGGGATGTACAGGTGATGGCAGAAGCATTTAAGAAAGCTATTGAAGCAGGAAGAAGTGCTTATCTGTCTGGTCTTGGCCGTACATTAGACAAAGGCGGCAGTGCATCTTCTCCGCTGACGGGATTCCTTCATGATTAAGATATTTTTATTTAGTATATATAACATATTACATAAATTTGGAGGAAATATAAGATGGAAGCAGAAACAAAAACAATTCCAGAACACGGGGAACATTTTAATGAAAGTATTGTAAATGAAGTGATTCTGGAGGACATGAAAAAAAACAGAATCGATCATATGAAATATCTTCCTGGAATGGAAGTTCTGGAAGAGTCAGATGTAATGGAGCAGGTAATCTCCGCAATGCAGGAATATGATTATGATAAATATACAGAAGCAGATGTGCGCAGGGCATTGGCGCATGATAACCGTACTTTGGAAGATTTTCAGGCATTGCTTTCTCCGGCAGCATTGCCGTTGCTGGAAGAGATTGCACAGGCAGCACAGATAGAAACAAGAAAACATTTTGGAAACAGTGTATATATGTTTACACCGATTTATATCGCTAATTACTGCGAAAATTATTGTATTTATTGTGGATTTAACTGCCATAATAAGATTCGCAGGGCACAGTTAAATGAAGAAGAAATCGATAAAGAAATGGCTGCAATTGCAAAGACAGGACTACAGGAAATTCTGATTCTGACAGGAGAAAGCAGAGCGAAATCGGACGTAAAATATATTGGAGAAGCATGTAAGATTGCAAGAAAATATTTCAAAGTTATTGGTCTCGAAGTATATCCGATGAACTCTGATGAGTATGCGTATCTGCATGAATGCGGAGCAGATTATGTAACTGTTTTTCAGGAAACATATAATTCCGATAAGTATGAGACTCTGCATCTGGCAGGACATAAACGTATTTTTCCATACCGTCTGAATGCGCAGGAACGTGCATTAAAAGGTGGAATGCGAGGCGTAGGATTTGCAGCACTTCTGGGACTTGATGATTTCCGGAAAGATGCCTTTGCAACGGGATATCATGCATGGCTGCTCCAGCGAAAATACCCTCATGCAGAGATTGCTTTCTCCTGCCCGAGACTTCGCCCGATCATTAATAATGACAGAATCAATCCGATGGATGTACATGAGCCACAGCTGCTTCAGGTAGTATGTGCATATCGATTATTTATGCCATTTGCAAGCATTACTGTTTCTACAAGGGAATGCGAGCGTGTGAGAGATAATCTGGTAAGTATCGCGGCAACAAAGATATCAGCTGGCGTAAGTACAGGAATCGGAAGCCATGTGGAAGACATAGAAGATAAAGGAGATGACCAGTTTGAGATTTCTGACGGAAGATCTGTAAATGAGGTTTATCAGGCGCTTCTGGATCATAATCTTCAGCCGGTTATGAATGATTATGTGTACCTCTGATTTTTATAAAAATGTGATTGCGGTGACCAACAGATCTCTGTGTGAACGTCCTTTTCCGGAGCAGATAGAAAGAGTATGTAATTGTCATCCTAAAGCAATAATACTGAGAGAAAAAGATCTGCCGGAGGAAGAATATCTTCTTCTGGCAGAGAAAATATTGAACATCTGCCGGGAATATGATGTTCCCTGTATGCTTCATACTTATATAAATACAGCCAGAAAACTGGAACATCCTTTTATCCATCTTCCGTTATTTCTTCTGAAAGAATACCAAGGAAAACTTGAGAATTTCCGGGGAATTGGATGTTCAGTTCATTCTGTAGAAGATGCCCTGGAAGCACAGAAATTGGGTGCAACTTACCTTACAGCCGGTCACATTTATACAACTAATTGTAAAAAAGGACTTCCGCCAAGAGGACTGAAGTTTCTTGGGGATGTTTGTGATTCTGTGACGATTCCGGTGTATGCAATAGGTGGAATCCATCCAGGAACAGAGCAGATATCTGAAGTGATAGCACGAGGTGCTGCTGGTGGGTGTATTATGTCTGATATGATGAAAATATAGTAAAAGAACATATTAAGCTGTATGAATATTTGAAACAAATGGAAGAAATTTTACTTGATCTGGTTAAATAAGAGAGTGTTAGTTTTGGACTATTTCTGTGATATAAACGGAAAATCATATGGATAAAAAATAAGGATTTTTCAGATATAATTATGCGTGTATAGAAATATAAAAGCCACATTTATTCGACGATTACTAATGAATAAAGTAATTCGAAAATGTGGCTTTTATCAGGAGGGGTACAAGCCCCTCCTGATAAAAGAAGGAATCATTCATCAAAAATAGTAACGATTTCTCCATCCAGAATACGATTTGTATTCTTTACAGCACAGAAGTTACCACACATACTGCAGGTATCTTCTTTTTCCGGCTTTGCTTCTGCACGATAGCGTCTTGCTTTCTCCGGATCCATGCTGAGTTTGAACATTTCTTCCCAGTCAAGGCGTTTTCTGGCTTCGCTCATCTTGTAATCCCAATCGGCAGCACCAGGAATTCCTTTTGCAATATCAGCTGCATGGGCTGCGATTTTAGCTGCAATAATACCCTCTTTTACATCAGCCGCATTTGGCAGACGAAGATGCTCAGCAGGAGTTACATAGCACAGGAATGCAGCTCCTGAATATGCAGCAATAGCTCCTCCGATTGCAGATGTGATGTGATCATATCCAGGAGCAACATCTGTTACGAGCGGTCCAAGTACATAGAAAGGAGCACCATGGCACAGTGTTTTCTGAATTTCCATATTGGCTGCGATCTGGTTCATTGGCATATGTCCAGGACCCTCGATCATAACCTGAACATCTTTATCCCATGCACGTTTTGTGAGTTCGCCAAGAGTGATCAGCTCTTCAATCTGGGCAGTATCTGTTGCATCAGCAAGACATCCCGGACGACATGCATCACCGAGACTTAAGGTGATATCGTACTCTCTGCAGATATCAAGAATTTCATCAAAATGTTCATAGAATGGGTTCTCTTTTCCTGTCATTTCCATCCATGCGAACATAATAGAACCGCCTCTGGAAACGATATTCATGAGACGTTTATTCTGCTTAAAACGTGCTGCAGTTGCACGATTCATACCACAATGGATAGTCATGAAATCAACACCATCTTCTGCATGCATACGAACGATATCGATCCACTCTTCGGATGTGATTTTGCCAAGAGCTTTGTGGTAATATACAACTGCATCATAGATCGGAACGGTGCCAATCATTGCCGGACATTCGGAAGTGAGTTTGCGGCGGAAGCTTCTGGTGTCACCGTAAGAGCTGAGATCCATGATTGCTTCTGCACCCATTTCTACTGCAGAATGTACCTTTTCATATTCCATATCAACGTCTTTCCAGTCTCTGGAAACACCTAAATTTACATTGATTTTAGTAGTCAGTTTTGCACCGACACCACTTGGACTGATGCATTTATGATTCTTATTGCATGGGATAATGACCTGCCCTTTTGCAATCAGTTCTCTTAATTCTTCCACATCAAAATGTTCTTTTTCTGCTACGATTTCCATCTGCGGTGTGATGATTCCGTGACGCGCTGCGTCCATCTGTGTTGTGTACTGTGTCATTTTTTCCTCCTTGCCCTGCACTGTGGGCTTCTAAATGAACTGCGCCTCCTGCATATAGCAGGGACTTGCACCTGCGCATATTCGTAAGTTTTCGGGTAAACTTTTGCGATGTGACAGAGAGTGGTGCCCCCGGTCTGTCGTAATAATTAAGATGGGGAAGTGATCTATATGACAATATATGAACGTAAAAATATCCGAAGAAATATATTTTTTATATATTATTATGAATTTCCCTGGATTTTTTCGGATAAAAAAGGAAAGACTGCAATACGCCAACAAGCATACTGCAGTCCGGAAGAACTATAACTTTCCCTACGTTGGCATTATCCAAATCAGGTTATGGGTTAAAGCGATACAGCTTACTCTCAGCCTGCTTACACAAGCACCCCTTGTCTTAATTGCTCACATTGTAACACTTTGATATGAGAAAGTCAATAACAATTCATGATCCAAAGTGGTCAAACTAAAGACATATTATATACTTTAGCATAGGAATGCCATGTTTTGTTCTTGACTTTTTTATTGGCAATTATTTTAATTCCATATTTGAAATTCTTTTTCATTCCTGTAAGAGTGAATGAGTTGGAAGTAGTTGTATTCACTTTTTTGAAAGAACTGTTTCCCGGGTATTTGATATAAACAGTATAGTTTGTTGCACCGGAAATTCTATTCCATTTTACAGACATTGAAGTGCTTGTATTACCCGCTTTCTGAAGTGTAACACCAGTAGCAACGTATCTGATTGTAGCTGAAGAACTTACATAACGTTTATTATTCAGAATGATGTACGGATAAATTTTCACCTGATAAAATGCAGTTCCGGACATAGGCAGGGTAAAGGAATATCTGGTATTAAAGTACTTTGTAACAGCTTTTTTAGAAGCGTAGCTTTGATAGATAACTTTATATCCGCTGATGGAATTTGAAGGATTTACAGTAGCCATATTGAAAGTATATCCATTTCCGGCAGCATAAGATGATTTAATATTTACACTGGTATAAAGTGTTGTGCATCCGGCTGTGCGGGAGCTTATTGCTGTTCCGGATGAATTTAAGGCAGTAAGTTTTATGTTGTAGGCAGTACCGGCTTTTAATTTATTTATCGTGACTTTATTTCGGGTATTACCGACATATCCCAGAAATCGGTAAGATGATGAATTAAAATTGCTGATACTGACAGCGTACTTATCAGCATTTGAAACAGAACTCCATTGAACGGTTATGGAATTTACAGAGGCAGCAACCTGTTGGATACCGGATCCAGAAGTAAGATAGGAAGCCGCTGCCGCTTGCGCATCAGAATCATCAACAGAAGGAGTATCTGTGTCTTCCTGAATCGAATTTGCAGACTGTTCTGCCAGTGAAAGTTGTGCAGTTGCTGCAAAAACAGCAGCGGTGGATGAAAATGTAAGAATTGCGCTAAGAGCGATACTTACGAAAAATTTTTTAAAACTTCTTGCTTTCATGATAAAGACCTCCTTTTTAACACGATAAAATAATAAAAAAACTCCGTTAATGTTAAAAATATTTTAACATAACGGAGTTGGATTTCTGTAATTTCCTGTTATTGCTCAGGATATAATCTGATTGATATTGCAAGTTGATAAGACTATTCATCCCAGCCGTCATACATACGGATGTTGACCTGAATATTTCTTACAATATCACCTTCCAGAAGATCAAGGTCGGATTCATCGGAAATTGCAGGAAGATCCATTTCATCTTCCATTACTTCTGCATAGATCCAGTTATAAGCTGCTTCATTTGCATTGTCAATAGCGTCATCCAGAGTGTCGCCTTCTGCTTCACAGCATTCCAGATCCGGAAAGAATGCTTTATATTTGCCTTCTTCATTTTTGCGGAAAACCGCAGGATATATAAATTTCATTGAAAAACTCCTCACTTTCTGTCATAACGAAACGTTATATTTTTCTGTATGGTAAACGGAATGATATTTTTGTGATTCTGGTTTACGTTTATACCGAGAATAGTATATAATACATTCATATATTCAGCAAGTGATAATGGATAAAAAACGGAAATGTAAGAGGGAGATATGGGATGCTTACAATAGAAATGGACAATTTTGATTTGGGTCAGATCTGCAGATCCGGGCAGTGTTTCCGAATGGATCAAATTGGTGATGACCGTTACCGGGTTATTGCGGGAGATAAATATCTGGAACTGACACAGGAAAGAGGAATTGTCAATTTCTTCTGTCCGGAAGAGGATTTTATTTTCTTCTGGATCCGGTATTTTGATCTGGATCATGATTATAATGAATACATACAGAAAATCAATCCCAGAGATAAATATCTGACTGCTGCAGGTGAGATGGGAAGCGGAATCCGTATTCTGCAGCAGGATTTGTGGGAGATGATTATATCATTCCTGATTTCACAGCAGAATAATATTACAAGAATAAAAAAGTGTATTGAAAATATCAGCCGGGAATTTGGAGAGAAAAAAGAAAGCAGTACAGGTGCAGAATATTATGCATTTCCAACTGCACAGGCCCTGGCATCTGCAACTGAAGAACAATTGCGGGAGTGTAATCTGGGGTACCGGGCAAAATATGTGCTGGATACAGCAAGGAAAGTCTTTTTTGGTGACATATCTTTAGAGAGTATCTATGACATGACATATAAAAATGCACGAAAGGAGCTTCTGAACCTATATGGGGTTGGAGAGAAAGTAGCAGACTGCATCTGCCTTTTTGGACTGCATCAGCTGGATGCTTTTCCTATCGATACTCACATCCGCCAGGCACTGGATGCTCATTATAAACGTGGATTTCCAAATCGACGATATAAAGGTTTCCGAGGCGTGATGCAGCAGTATATATTCTATTATGAACTGACAAACAGCAGCAAATAAAGGAGGAATGTTATTATGGAAATCGGAGCAATGTTAGACGAATTAAGGGAAAAAGCACTGAAAGACCGTAACATCTGGCAACAGTTGATGGATACCAGAAAAGAAAAACAGCCACTGGATGCTTTCTGTGCCAAGTGCCGGGAACTTGGATATGAAATTTATGAAATGGATCTGATCACCGCCGGCGAAGAATTCTATGCTACTATGCGAAGAAGTACAAACGGTGGAGGAGAGAACTCTCCAAAGTTGGCAGGGGAAGATGACTTCTATGAACTCTTTTTTGCCAGCCTGGAACAAAATAAGTAAAATTCCTATGATAATAAAAAGCTCTCCGGGCAGGAGCACACTGTTGCGGAGAGGAATTATAGCGCTAAAGCGACCCGCCATAGGCAGAGAATCCTGCATGCAGGATTCTCTGCCTGTGGAAAAGCAGCCCATGGGGTATCAAGTCAGATATAAAAGAAAATAAATGATTAGTTTGAACGCAGATCGCGAAGCGACTGCGTTCATGAGCAAGTAGCGAAGCGGATTGCGAATGTCCGCTTTACTGATTCAGACCATTCTTTGCACAGATATCGTTAAGGCAGCATTTATCACAATATGGCTTTGTACGTGCTGTACAGACATCACGTCCATGATTAACCAGACGATGGCAGAGCTCATTTCCCTCTTCCGGTGGAATGATCTTCCACAAAGCCATTTCTACCTTCTTAGGATCTTTTATACCATCTACCAGGCCAATACGGTTAGACAGACGGATACAATGTGTATCCGTAACAATCGCAGGTTTGCCAAACACATCTCCCATAATCAGATTCGCACTCTTTCTTCCCACACCAGGAAGCTTCAGCAGAGCATCAAAATCATCAGGAACATTATCATGATACTGTTCATGTAAAACTTTCATGCATGCGCTGATATCTCTGGCTTTACTCTTTCCCAGTCCGCAAGGACGCACGATTGCTTCGATGTCAGCTACGTCGGCGTTTGCAAGAGCCTCTACTGTAGGATATTTTGCGTACAGATCCTGCACAACCACATTCACCCTCGCATCTGTACACTGTGCAGCCAGACGCACACTTACCAATAATTTCCACGCATTATCATAATCCAGAGTACAATCCGCATCCGGATATTCCTTTTTCAATCGCTCAATAACCTCAAGGGCTAATTCCTGTTTTGTCATATATATTTTCTAACTCCGTTTCATATTTTATTGTATTTCTATAATATCATAAACAAGCTCTGCTTGCATTTCCGATTTTCCTATATTAAAATAAAATCAGCCGTTGTATTTACAACAAAGCATATAAAAAATAATGAAAAGGAGTAACTGTTCAGTACCTTCACAGTTACGAAAAGAAAACTATATGATAGATACAGAATTTCTATGCAGATCCCGTCTGTTCAGGGGATTTACAAAAGAAGAAATAACAAGTCTGCTGGAGTGCCTGAATGCCGCTGTCAAAACATACCGCAAAGGAGAATACATTTTCCAGGCAGGGGAAGTGACAGAGAATTTTGGAATGATCATAGAGGGAAAAGTTCAGATCATCAGTGATGACTACTGGGGGGAAAGACAGATTCTTGCCGGTTTTGGAAAAGGACAGCTTTTCGGGGAGGCATATGCATGTATGGAGAAAATGCCTCTCCTGGTCAGTGCGATAGCAGTAGAAGAATCTCAGGTTCTGATGCTGAATGCTCACAGAGTTCTTCAGACCTGCACCTCAGCCTGTGACTTTCACCGCAGACTGGTAGAAAATCTGGTAGGGATCCTGGCAAAGAAAAATCTCACACTTACCAGAAAAATTGACCAGATCAGCAAGAAAACAATCAGAGGAAAAGTGCTTGCCTATTTATCAAGTGAGGCAGGACAACAGGATAGCAATGATATTACTGTTCCATTTAACAGACAGCAGCTGGCTGAATATCTGGCAGTTGACAGAAGTGCATTGTCGGCGGAATTGTCAAAGATGCAGAAAGAGGGTATTATCAGTTACAGAAAGAATCATTTTGTTTTAAATAAAGATCATATAGAATAGCCAAAAAACAGAACGTTAATTTATTGGTACACAGGTTGAGTATTTTTGATTAACTGATAGAAATTAACACATAAGAGGGAAAAGAATGAAAGTACGAATGTATAATGTAGGTTTCGGAGACTGCTTCTGTCTCCGGGACAGAAAGAAGAGTCTGCTGGTGGACTTTGGAACTAATAACAGCAGAATAGAGGGACGCCCGAGAAGAGAGATATTTGATGTGATTATTTCAGACTTATCTACGATTAACTGTAAGAACCTGCTTCTGACACATTTCCATATGGATCATTTGTCAGGGCTTCTTTATATGATGAAGAACAGAGACAGTTCTCTGGATTTTGGGAAAATTTATCTGCCGGATGTGTTTTCAAAAGAGGAAATGAGCCGGACACTTGTATTGCTGCTTTTGGCAGATCTGCTGAAGGAGTCAG
Source organism: Blautia sp. CGZ-1-C1 (assembly GCF_056504575.1). Lineage (NCBI taxonomy): Bacteria > Bacillati > Bacillota > Clostridia > Lachnospirales > Lachnospiraceae > Blautia > Blautia sp. CGZ-1-C1. The sequence continues at coordinate 17,789 of NZ_JBWLUT010000061.1, read as the reverse complement.
GGCTTCCGAGCCGTCAGGTCAGCCTTTTTGCACTGGTGGATGCACTTCTGGAGAACAGACAGAATCTGGAACTGCTTTCTCGAGGTAAGATTTTTGAGGATAAATATCAGGCATTATGGCCGGATACGGATGTCATTCAGAGAGAAACAGATGAGGTATATAATGAGATCTGCAAAAACGAAAATCTTGCAGCGGTTATGGAAGAATTGCTGAATTTTGCAGAAAAACTGCGCAGAATCATCTGGTCTATGACAGAGGAAGGAAAGGCACAGACAGAGGAAGAACAGGAGAAGATTTCTCTGGCATATGTCTATGACCGGGAGTTTCGGAGGATTAAAGCGATACCTGAATTCAAAGAGCTTCTCAGTTTTCTGAATACAAATAAAGTTAATCTGAGACAGTTTAAACATAAGATCAGTATTGTTTTTCAGAATGCAAGAGACGGAGAACTGAACCTGTTGTTTACCGGAGATGTACAGCCGGGACATTTGAAGATGATCGCAGAAAATTATGATGGGAAGTTGCCGTTATATGAGCATTACTGGTGCATTAAAGTGCCACATCATGGAACTCAGGAACATTATTTTGATTTCTCGCAGTACGAACCGGAAAACATGATGATCTCTAATGGAATTCATTTCGCGAACAGTAAAAAAGAATCAAAAGAGTTGCGTACATCACCGCTTTATGGAGGATTATTTTATATCCCGGATACACATATGTATTGTTCTAACTGTGATTGCTGTGACTGCTATGAAAATGGCTGTTCCTGCAAAGAGGCAGATGTTATCTCGCCGGCGTACTATAAAGATATTTAAACTACTATAAAGATACTTAAACTATGAAATTGTCATTCTGCTATAAATAAGCAAAGTAAATTGTGGATATTCGTCCATTCATTTGAGAAGAATCAGGTAAGGTTTATTGACGTAAAATCGAAGTAAGGTATGTTGCCGGGAACAAAAATGGATGGTAAGGACTTTACAGAATTTACAAAAAACAGCAGGTATCCGTATATTCCATTGAATATACAGTACCTGCTGTTAGTTTTTATATGATAATAACTATGATGTACGATTATTTCGCCGGTGTCAGGTGCCAGATATCGTTGTTGTACTGTTCGATAGTTCTGTCAGAAGAGAAGAATCCGGCTTTTGCAATGTTAACCAGCATCTTCTTTGCCCATGTTTTTCTGTCGGCATAATCAGCCAGTGCCTGATCTTTTTTCTCAACATAATCGTTGAAGTCAAGCAGAGTCATGAACCAGTCTTTGCTTACCAGTTCGTGATGCAGTCTTTCAAGATTTTCTTTATGGCCAAGTGCCAGCATCTTTTCACTTACAATGAAGTCAACACATTCTTTGATGCGTTTGTCATTTTCATAGATATCTCTGGAGCAGTAGTCTGCTTTCTCGTAATGCTCGATAACTTTCTCACTGGATTCACCGAAGATATAGATATTATCTTCACCGACCAGTTCACTGATCTCAACATTAGCGCCGTCCATAGTTCCCAGAGTAACAGCACCGTTCAGCATGAACTTCATGTTACCTGTACCGCTTGCTTCTTTGGAAGCCAGGGAGATCTGTTCAGAAATATCGCATGCAGGGAATAATTTCTCAGCTGCAGATACATTGTAGTTCTGAACCATAACAAGCTTCATGTGTGGTGCAACTTCTGGATCATCTTTGATAAGATCCTGAAGTGTAAGCAGAAGATGAATGATATCCTTTGCGATTACATAAGCAGGAGCTGCTTTTGCACCGAAGATAAAGGTTACAGGCTGAGATGGTTTCTTTCCACCCTTGATTTCCAGATATTTGCTGATGATGTACAGAGCGTTTAACTGCTGGCGTTTGTACTCATGGAGACGTTTGATCTGGATATCATAGATGCTGTTCTCATCAATTTCAACACCTGTGTTGGACAGGATAAATTCTTTACAGGTTTTCTTAGCTTCTGTTTTGATCTCAAGAAGCTTGTTCAGAACTGCGTCATCATCCTTATATTTCAGGAGATTTTCCAGTGCAGTTGCATTTGTTTTAAACTCATCACCGATCAGAGAGGTAATATAGTCTGTCAGCGGATGATTGCAGTGCATTAACCAGCGGCGGAATGTGATACCGTTAGTCTTGTTATTGAATTTCTCCGGATAAATATCATAGAAAGCTTTCAGCTCGCTTGTTTTCAGGATTTCTGTATGCAGGGCAGCAACACCGTTGATGGAGAATCCATAGTGGATATCCATATGTGCCATGTGAACCAGATTATTTTTGTCAATGATGGCTACATTTTCCTGTGGATATTTTGCTTTGATTTTCTCATCCAGCTTTTCGATAATCGGTACAAGGTGAGGAACTACATCAAGAAGGTAGTCCATCGGCCATTTTTCCAGAGCTTCTGCGAGGATGGTATGGTTTGTGTAAGCACATACTTTGGATACAATCTCAGCAGCTTCGTCGAAGTCGATTCCGCGCTCTGTCAGGAGACGGATCAGTTCCGGAATGACCATACTTGGGTGAGTATCGTTGATCTGGATCACTGCGTAGTCTGCAAGGTCATGAAGGTTGCAGCCTTTCTTTGTTGCCTCGTCAAGGATGAACTGTGCAGCATTGGATACCATGAAGTACTGCTGGAAGATACGGAGCTTACGTCCGTCATCATCGCTGTCATCCGGATACAGGAACAGTGTCAGGTTGTGAAGGATGTCCTTTTTGTTAAAGGAAATTCCATCGTGAACCATGGATTCATCTGCCAGATCAATGTCAAATAAGTGCAGATGAATGGATTTGTTATTGTAGCCTGCAACATCGATATCGTACAGGGAAGATTTCAGTGAAAATCCGCGGAACGGTACAGTATAGGAAACACCTGCAGGTGTGAGCCAGCTGTGTTCTTCAATCCATGGGTTCGGAGTTTCTTTCTGAAGTCTGTTCTCAAAGAGCTGTTTGAAAAGACCCAGATGATAATTCAGACCAATACCTTCGCCCGGAAGACCGAGAGTTGCGATGGAGTCCAGGAAGCATGCTGCCAAACGTCCAAGACCACCGTTTCCAAGAGATGGTTCCGGTTCCACTTCTTCGATGTCAGCGATGGCTTTTCCATTCTCTTTTAAGAATGCAGCAACATCATCATAGATTCCCAGGTTGATCAGGTTGTTGGATAATAATTTACCGATCAGGAATTCTGCGGAAATGTAATAGATTTTCTTCTTTCCATCCTGATAGCCTTTTTCGAAGAGCTGGTTTTTGGTATAAATCAATAATGCATTGTAAATTTCTTCGTTTGTGCACTGACGCGCGTTTTTCTTATACAGGTCATAGATGAGCTTTTCTAAATTTTCCATCGTAATCTCCCTTTCTGAAATGAATATGTGTTTTTTATGAGTTAGATTGCTTATTTTTTAGTTTTGAATAGTGTACTAGTTTATATCAGGAAGAGAAGTTCTCTTGCTGACATCTATAACTATATCAGCAGTCAATTCAAAAAAATACAACAAAATTGCGATTTTATGACAGGTTTCTGCGAAACTTGTGAGGAGACATTCCGGTTGCCTGCTGGAACTTCTTGATGAAATAGCTGGTGTTGTTGAAACCTACTTCCAGTGCGATTTCTGTGACAGAGGAGTCGGAGTGCAGAAGCATAGGCTTGGCTTTCTCGATGCGCAGGTCATTGATATAGGCGATCAGAGTCTTGTCTGTATACTGCTTAAACAGTTTCATAAAGTAGTATTCGCTGTAATTTGACATGGCAGTAAGGTCTGCGGCATTGAGGGGCTGGGCGTAGTTCAGGTTAATATAGTCCAGGATCTTTTTAATAGAAGCAAGACTCTTATTTTGTTCTTTATCCGCAGGAATGATGTAATTTCCCATGAGCATTTCATAGAAGAAACTGAAAAACAGAGCTTTTAATTTTACAAAATAATAAGGCTTTTTTTCCTTATGGCAGGTGTGGATTGTATCAAAAAGCTGGCAGATATTTTCATAGTTGCTGTCTGCTGGAGAAATAATATGCGTAAATTCCGCCTGATTTTCCATCAGCAGGGAAATGACACGTTCCTGACATAAATCTCCCACAGGACTGGACAGGAAGCTCAGGTCGAATACAATGCTTCTGAAATAAAGGATATTCTTCAGATCTGTTTTTATGCCATGAAGAACTCCACGGTTTACGATGATCAGATCACCGGACTTGACGCGGAGAATCTCTTTATTCAGACGTACCAGACCGCTGCCGGATTCAATATAGATCAGTTCCATCTCATCATGCCAGTGGTTATAGAGAGAATGGAAGATCTGGCAGTTGTCTGTATAGGTTTCTATGGGAAGCTCAAAAGAGCCGTGAGAACTTCGTTCTTTCAGGGTATCATCTACTTCAATCGTGGGGGTAACTGGCATGGAAAGCGCCTCCTTTTTTCAGAGATTTTTTATCTGTAGTAAGACAATGGAATCAAAAGTATCATTATGGTCAATCCACTGATAGGAGCCATTATACCTCTGGCAGATATCTTCAATAATAGAAAGTCCATATCCATGAGAACCCGGTTCTGATTTTGTAGTCTTATGTGTAAAACTCTGTAACGGGTTCTTGGTATTGTGCATATATATGGTAAGAAATCCGTTGGAAATGTTTGCAGACAGCCGGATTTCAGGCTCGGGATTGCCGGAAGCGTTACAAGCTTCGATAGCATTGTCCAGAAGATTAAAAAATATACTGCTCAGGTCAGTTGTATCAATGGAAATCTTTTCCGGTAAAAGGATTTCATAGGACACCTGGATATGTTCCTGTTTGGCGCGGAGCCGTTTCCCTTCCAGGATTGCCTGCAACAGGTTATTCTGACAGTAAGGATGAAAACGATCCTTCTGAAAAGTATGGTTCAGATTTTTGATGGCAGTGTCGGCCTGTTCATGTTTTCCCTGCTCCAGGAGTGACTGGAAGTCCTGAAGTCCCTGTGCAGTTTTGGCCTGAAAATCCTGAGTATCCTGTCTGCGGATCTGAAGACTGTAATCCTGTTCCTGTTTTAATTGTTTCTGCTTTTGAAGAAAAGCCAGTTCCATTTCAGTATTGGATTTCTTTAACACATCAGAAAGAATGTAGTATAAAAGAATACAGATAAGAATCATAAACACTGCCAGGATCAGAAACATATGATCAATTTTTTCTGTATAAATCGTAGACAGAAAATATAACAACTGGAATACAAAGAGGAAGAGAAATAAAGGAATCAATTTAATGTTCTTTTTCATGACTGCAATCCTCCTCTGGTTGTTTTTCTTGTGGTCTGCAATTAAGCCGGGACAGAACAGAAGCGGTATATGTTTCTGCTTCCTCATATTTTTTCATATCCATCAGATACATGACAGACATGATGTGATTCTCAATATCGTGATTCCATTTCCGGAGACTGGCATATTCATTACTTAACTGAACGGAATCATTCATCTGCTTTTTCATTAACTCAATTTCTATTTTTTTCTGTAAATATTCCCTGTGCTGCTGGATTAAAGAACGGACTGCATGCAGAAACAGCAGATAACTGCCGATGCATATGATCCAGTAAATGATGCTCAGAGCCAGAATTGCTACGGGCTTTTTCTGAAGGGAAATTATAACATTGAGAAAAACCGGAGCGACCAGTGGCAGTAACAGTTGTAAAAAGGTGAGTATTTTCAAATAATCTATACACTGTCGCAGGATTTCTGATATTTTCCAGAGAAGAAACAGGCCAAGCAGGATGTTGGAGAGTTCAATGACGAAATATTCTACAGGTGAACAGCTGGATATCAGATTGTGCGGAGTATAGATATGGGTCGGTATAAAAAGATTATGAAGTGCTATGAAAACACTGGTACATAAAATTTCCGGACAGATTATCAGCAGCTGGAAAATAAAATAAACAGCTAATTTTTTCATAAAAGATGCCTGGAATAAAAAAAGTGTTACAAGAAATGCTGTAAGCTGAAATACGATTGTAATTTCGTTATGCTGTGATTCACGCTTGATCCAAAATAACAGTGCCATAAATACTGACAGACACAAAAAAAGTGGAAGTGAGATCTTGCGTTTGCAGGGCAGGATCCTGCAGTAAAAGTAAAGCAGTCCAAAACACAGATAAAGGCTGGATAGAATACACAAAAATAGATTGATCATATGACTGCCCATTTACGGCACCTCCCTGTGACTGGCAAGCATCATGAAAGCAAAAGCATCCTTAAACTGCTGGTAATAAGACCTGCTGACAGGGATCTCTGTATTATCAGAAAGTATAATGCCTTTATGACTGTAAGTACGTACAGCGTGAAGATTAACGGCAAAGCTGTTATGACAGAGACAGAAATCAGGTTTCATTCTTTCGGTAAGAACTGTCAGTTTTTCTTTTGTTGTATATGTTCCTGTTCTGGTATAGATGGTGGTCTGCCTCAGATTCCGCTCCAGATAAAGAATATCGGAGCAGAGCACCTGATAATTGCGTGAATTTCCGGAGAAATACAGATATCGTGTATGCAGTTTCTCAAGCTTCTGGCATGCTGCTCTCAGAGCCAGAGGGAGATATTTTTCCATCTGCTGTTTATGGATAAAGTAGGTGTGTTCTGTCTCATATACTGCGGTAGCATATTGCAGATACTGGCTGATAAAAATAATCTGAGTGTCCGGGCTGATATGGTTGATCTTTTCTGCAAGTGAGATGCCATTTACAGTGTCAGAACCAAGATCAATATCTGTCAGTACAATGGAATAAGGACATCCATTCTCTGCAACACCCCGGAGAAATTCATCACCGGATGTGAAATGCGTTATTTCAAAAAATCCCGGAGGATACTTTTGCAGAATAGTATGTATTATTTCATAATGTGAAGGGTTGTCTTCGCAGATTGCAAGTTTCAAAATTGGATTAAGCTCCTTTATTAACGTGGTTGTAGTTTCTTATGTCAGTGACAATATCTGTCGGATATGCCAGATGGATAAAATGAATTTGTATTTCCAATAATCATACTATAAAAAATGACGGGATGCAATTTGTCTATGAGAAAGATTGGAAAAAATGGTTAAATATGTAGTGAAATATAGTTGTTTGTGTGAATGCATGCGATTTCGGGAGTCTGTGTGATACAATCAGGATATGGAAACAAGGAAGCGGTTTTAGAGATTTTGTACGTGAAAAAAATTATTATTCCTGGTACTTTCAAGCGCTGAATATAGATATATGTGAAAGCGGTATTGTTTCCATGGGAGAAGAAAAATATTATAAGAATGACTGTCTGAAAATCATTATGGACATATATAAAGCACTTGGAAGCATCAGGAAACTTCTGGTAATAATACAAATGACGAAAGGGTAATCGGCCCCTTTATTATTTTTCAGAGTATTTTTCAATTACACAATTATGTGTTTTATGTTTTTTATCATAAGAAATTCCAACAAGTAAAATATTGTCAGTATAATTTGCAACAGCTTCAGGGTACTGCCTGTTTTTTATCTGCCGGATTGCGGTCTGGGCATTTTGATTCCATTTTAACTCAACAACAAGTGCAGGGTAATCTCTGGAATATTCTGGCTTTGGAAGGTAGACAAAATCTGCAAAACCTCTGCCAGCAGGAAATTCACGTATAGGTTTAAAATAATACCGCATAGTGCTGAGATAACCGATGGACAGAATGCTGCTGAGGGAGTTTTCGTTGTTGTACTGAATAGCTGAAGCGTATTCATTGTGTATTTTTTCAATGGATCTGGCCACAGTGTCTGCGTCCATGTCCAGAGTGGCATCCAGCAGTTCTGAGGATTCCTGTTGAAATGTCAGAAATTCATTCCATTTCTTTCGTTTAACAGCTTTGGCAAGTTCCTGACGGATTTCTTCATTTGGAACAAATGCAGAATGAGTATCCTGATCATAACCCAGATATCCCAGATGAATCAGGCAGGTAAGAACATCATCTCTGCAGGTAAAATTCACCATATCATTCTGGAAAGTCGTAGGATCGATTTCTGCGGAATTACCGGACAACATTTCTATAATGGCAGTTTTGAGTCCGTCAAAATCCATATTGATCAGAGGTACAATTGCTTCGTAGGTTCCGGTATCCGACCAGTAGCTTTGGAATTTATTCCATATCATTAATTCTACTACTGCTTTAGGATTGTATACCTGATATTGCTCCAGCAGATAACCGTCATACCAGTGTTTGGTTTTGGAGAAATCCCGGTGGTATTTTTCACAGAGCATTCGTACTTCTTCTTCCGTAAAGCCAATATATTTGGAAAAGATCCTGGCATCAGTCATTGTAAACTCCGTAAAATTATTCAGAGCTGACTGTGTTTTGATTTTCTTGATTGGAAGAATCCCGGTGAGGTAAGCCAGTTGAATATATTTGGTAGGTTCAGAACCTTTGAACATACCGCGGAGAAAGTTGATGTATTCCTCCTGGACTGCCAGGTCGGTAGAAGCATCTCGGATCAAAACATCCCATTCATCAATAATTACTACGAACTTTTGACCAGTGGCAGTGTTAATGCAGGACAGAGCTTCAGGCAGAGAGTTTATGGAAACAGGCAGAATTTCAGGGTAATAATTTCTTAATTCCAGAATCGTCTTTTCGGTAATGTAGGAAACTACATTCTCCGGACCGCCGGCTGGTTCCATACACCATTGAATATCCAGATGGATCACATCATATTGATTCAGATATTTCGTGAAATCAGGTGCCTGACCGATTTCCAGAGATGAGAACATTTCTTCGGAATTACAGCCTTTACAGTAATATGCAGTGAGCATATCGGCAGTGATGGATTTCCCGAATCTGCGGGGGCGACTGTTGCATATGAATTTCGCGGTGGTATCCATAACCTTATTTGTATATGCCAGCAAACCGGTTTTATCTACATAGATTTCTGAATTCAGCGCAACCTGAAAAGCACTGTTTCCGGAATTTACAAATCGTCCCATGGAAATGACTCCTTTCTGTTCAGTGTTTTTTTATCATGTATACTGCTTGGTTTCTTTGTTCTATTGTAAAATGCTATATTCAGAATGTCAATGAGACATGGCAAAGATATTTGACATCTGATACGGGAGTGCAAGCTCCTTCTGATAAACTGCGGAGCAGTTATTCGGTGTAGAGCTGTGTAGCGAAGCGGATTGCGAATATCTGCTTGACATACTCTAAATATGTAGCGAAATATGGTTATTTATGTAAATGGGAAAAATATATGACAAAAATATGTTACAATTTATATTGCGGAGTTATATGGTAAGAAAGAAGGTCAGGATATAGATCCAGATATAATTATAAATTCTCTAGGAGTATATTGGTATATAGAAAAATAAACCACAAGATGAATATATGGAGGAAACTATGGCAAAAAGTAAATGTAACTTTCAACTATCACTAATACTTATAATGTTAATACTGGGTCTGGGTCTGATAAAAACTCATCCTGTCAGTGCAGCCAGCTCCATACCGGTAGATTTGGAAACAGGCTATATATACCTATTACGATGTTACCGGTGATGGAAGAAAAGATAATTTTACAGTAAAGGCAGTCAGTCTGGACACTTATTACACTGGTGATGGATATTATAATGCAGTTTATCTTTGCGTAAATGGAAGAGGGCAATACATAAAGCTCAAAAATATGCAAATGCCATTTTACAGCCTGAAAGCCAGATTATATATCTTTGATAATGCCAGACCATTATTATATCTTAGTGCCAAGAGTGATAATGATCATAAATTTATAAATGGTATTTTACGGTATGAAAATGGTAGATGGAAATATCTGTTGGATATGACGAAGGCTTTTGGAGATTATAAACAGTATGCCCGCGGTGAAGTAATCGACAACAGCGGAAATAATCTGAAAGTACGTTATGAAGTTATGTGTTGGACGATAGGCTTCTGCAGGCTGGACTATACATATATCTATAAAAATGGTGTGTTAAAACCTGCGAGCAGTTATGGAAAAATAATTGATTATCGTACCATGTATAATGGTGATCGTACACTTGTAGCCAATAAATCAATCCGGGCATATAAAAAGTGCGGAGGCGGCGGAACATCTTTTGTTCTTCGAAAAGGAAACAAAGCAGTTGTGCAAAAATGGAGATACACTGGGGGCAGACTTTATATCCGCTTAAAATGTGGATCAAAGACCGGCTGGATCAACGGGCAGAAACAGAAAAATTTTGTATCATCAGAACAGCAGTGGTTTTCCAATCTTCCATATGTATAAGCAGAATGTGATTTATAGGCAGGTACAGGGATTTATTCAGATGGAAGGAGACAGTAAAAATGAATATGAAAAGAATATTTCAAAAAATAATTGTGGTATTATTGGCAGCAGTGTTGTGGATATTACCGATACAATCTGTACAGGCGGCTGGTATGTCATATAGTAAGGCGTCGCAGTTATATACTGAGGCACAGTGCCGATGGATTGCTCATCCTCGAAAAGTTAAAATAACTGATGATCTGCGGGCCCGTTCAGGATGGTTTGGAAATGACACAGGAAAAAAAGTAGACTTACACAGGCCATTTTGTTCGGATATGTCCTATTGGATACAGACGGATTTGAGCGGAGATGGAGTACCGGAATATCTTGCAGTGATACCGGGTGGTCAATTGATAATCCTGACAATCTATAAAAATAAAGTAAAGGTTCTGGCTGTTTTGCAGACTACAAGTATCATGCCAGACGTTTATTATAACCGTCAGAATAATACATTTACGATTGCTGCTTCAATAACAGCACGGCTTACATCCAGAAATGTATATAAAATACAGAAAGGAAAACTGTACCGTCTGGCAACATTATCAGATGCTATAGGGCAGATGAATGGATATGGTTATGTACCCATTAACAGATATTTAAATGGAAAGCTGGTTTCTAAGAGCAAATATAACAGATACTACAAAAAATACTGTAAAAATATGCAGATTATTAACTGGAAGGGAGCGCAGGAATAAATTTTGTCAATAGAATAATCCCCTGGAAGTACTGATTAACTTCCGGGGGATTATCTTATGATACAAATATGTACTGTTATATAGTGCGCATATAACGCTTTAATTCCTCGTAAAAATTTTCTCTGGTTCCGGCCATGAAGTTTTTTCAGAAATTTTGCTGCAGGTGGAAGGATCTGTACCTGTGTCATTTTTCATCCTCCGTTCCGAAAACATCCTCTAAGGAGTATCCTCCTGATTTAGATTCTGCGACCTGGTCTGCTTCGGCAAGCATTGCTTCAACTGCCGGACGGACTTTTCGCTGTGCCTGTTTAAATTTCTCAAGTAATTCTTCCCCGCTATATCCCTGTCTGATCAGATCGGCAAGAATCTGTTCGGCAAATTCACCACTGGTATTTTCTTTAACAGGGCGTAAAACCAGTGTCTTTATTGAACAGAAAAATTTTTCTATTTGGCAGAAAATATGATTAGTGCTATCATAAAATATATCTGTAAAATTGTGCAAATGTATCCTGCTTCTGCGTTGCAGTAATTCCATGAAACGATGCAATGGATTCTCTTATCAAGTGTGTTAAACAGAATCGGCGAAAGACATTGTACAGAAACAGCAGGAATTAAGGATGGAAGATATAATGGAAGACAATTTTGAAAAATTAAATCTGCTTCTGGAGCAGGAACTGTGTGAGTTTGTGGATATTCCAGATGGTTTTACCGGACAGACAGAGAGTGGAGAGCTACGTCTGATCTACCTGATGAATGATGCGGTGGAGAGCTTTCTGGTTCTGAAAAATGCCAGGATGACAGGAAATTATGTCAGGGATTATGAAGGGAAATTTGAAGGCTCTTTAGAGAAGACAGACAGGGATTCATGTGAGGCAGAGTATATTCTGGTGGTTCATCAGGGGCGGAATGTGTTTACTGTATTTTTTGAAGATATTTTGCTGGAAACACATTTGTATAATTATGGAGAGCTGGGACATTTCTGGGTGAAGGAATATGAAAATCTCAGGGTAATGGAGTACCAGATTGCTATATTGCGGGATAAATATGAGTATCTGGGAAAAGAATATTGTACTGAACAGGAACGAAAGCTGGCGATGCTGCGGGATTTCCCGCCGTTAAATTATCTTTTTTATCCGGCAGTAACGGAGAAGTATATTGTTCCGGTGGACAATCCATGGGAGGTAACGGCGGAAGCACTGGCAGTTATGCAGGAACTGGCAACGGAAGCGGGAGATGAAAAACTGGGAAAAATGCTCAGGCGTTATGAAAAAAAACCAGATATATCAAATGCCAGAAAAATTGCAGGAATGCTTTGTAAGAGAAGCCATTTACCGGTGGTTACTCTTCTGGGAGAAAAAATCAGGGAAGCAGCTTCGGTCTACCCGGACAGAGATTTTGGAAGGAAACAGAATGAATATCTGCATGAACTGATGGAAAAAGCGGAACGAAGAAAAGAAGAATTGGAAGCAGAGAATGTTCAGACTCTGATCTACAGAGAAGAACCTTTCATTTATGACTGTGATTCCATATCGTTTCAGGTATATCTTATGATTGTGAGAAAAGGTGTATGGAAGCAGAAAATAATGGTTGAGAAAATGTAATTCTTTGGATAAAGTCCTTATAATTTATGTAAAGTATATATTAGTTGTTTTTGTGTAAAGTAGTCTAAACAGGAATAAAGAAGGGATTATAATAATGGATAAATTATTAGACTTAACAAGAGATTTCAATACGGCAAAAGCTGCTTTTGAAGCATATCTGGATGAATATGACAGAGCGGATGATAAGATTCATCTGAAAATCGTACATACTTATGGAGTGGTTGATGCTGCAGAAGACATTGCCCGCCGTATGGGATTAACAGAGGAAGATGTACAACTGGCAAAGGTAATCGGATTGCTCCATGATATTGGCAGATTTGAACAGATCAGGAGATTTGACAGCTTTGAACCGGGAACTATGGAGCATGCAGCATATGGAGCACAGCTTCTGTTCGGACCGGAGAAAATGATCCGCAGATTTGTGAAGGATGACAGGTTTGACAGTCTGATCTGCACTGCGATTGAGAAGCACAGTGACTTCAAACTGGAAGGAATTACGGATGAGAGAACTCTGCTTCATGCAAAGTTGATCCGGGATGCAGACAAGCTGGATAATTGCAGGGTAAAGCTGGAAGAGTCCATGGAAACACTTCTGGGAGTGGATGAGAAGGGTGTTGGTGAAGGAGTGATCGCACCAAAGGTGTGGGAATCCTGTATGGCAAAGGAATCTGTATTATCTTCAGACAGGGTTTCGAAAGTAGACTATTGGATTTCCTATATTGCACAGTATTATGACATCAATTTCCCGGAAACCTATGAGATTATGCGTGAACATAATTATGTGAAACGGATTAAGGACAGAGTTCCCTATGCATTACCGGAAACACAGGAAAAGATGGACATTCTGGCAGCAGAGATGGAGAAATATATGGATGAGAGAATTCGAAACAAAAAATAAATCAAGTAAGTCCCTGCTTCAATTGCGAAAAGCAATAAACAGTGGATGGGGACATATGAAAAGACAAGAATGATCAAAATGGATATGGATAAAACAGAGAAAAATCAGGAGAAATTCACCTGCGGAGAATTTGAATATCAGGTTATAAGAAGTGCCCGAAAAACCATGACTCTGGAGGTACGCAGGGATGGAAATGTGATTGTCCGTGCACCGCTCCGTACAGGTCTGCCGCGGATCAAAAGATTTGTAAACCAGAAGCAGGAGTGGGTTCTGGGATGTCTGGAACGGACAAAAGAATACAGGGAAGAGAAGCCATTGAGTGCAGATCTGAGCGAGGCAAAACGGAATGTCTATATACGAAAAGCAAAAGAAACGATTACCAAAAGAGCTTCTTATTTTGCCAGACTCATGGGCGTTTCTTACCGCAATATCACCATCAGAGAGCAAAAAACGAGATGGGGAAGCTGCAGCAGTGAGAAGAATCTGAATTTTAACTGGAAACTGATACTTGCACCGCCGGAAGTGCTGGATTATGTAGTGATACATGAACTCTGCCATCTGAAAGAGATGAATCATTCGAAGGCATTCTGGGACGAGGTCGAAAAAGTAATGCCGGAGTATGAAACGTACAAGTTATGGCTGAAAGAGAATGGATGGAGGTTATAATGAATAATGAAAACAATAGCTGATCTGCACATTCATTCCAGATTTTCCATGGCGACAAGTAAAGAAGGTACGCCTGAGAATCTGGATTTCTGGGCGAGAAAGAAAGGGATTTCTCTGATTGGAACAGGGGATTTCACGCATCCGGTATGGAGAGAAGAGCTGAAGAAAAGACTTATTGCAGAAGGGAACAGTCTGTATCGTCTCAGAGATGAATATGTAAAAGAAGAAAGCCGGAAGTTTCCGGGAGAAGGAACACACTTTGTTGTATCCGGGGAAATCAGTTCCATTTATAAGAAGAACGGAAAGACCAGAAAAGTACACAACGTAATTCTTCTTCCCAGCCTTGAGGCAGCAGATGCTATGGCGCAGCATCTGGAGAAAATCGGAAATATTCACTCTGACGGCCGCCCGATTCTGGGGCTGGACAGTCATGATCTTCTGGAAATGATGCTGGATGTATGCCCGGAAGGAATTCTGATCCCGGCTCATATCTGGACACCACATTTCTCTGTATTAGGTGCGAAATCAGGATTTGATTCTGTAGAAGAATGTTTCGAAGAGCTGACACCATATGTGCATGCATTGGAAACCGGACTTTCCTCTGACCCGGCTATGAACTGGAGAATTTCCAAACTGGACCGCTATCAACTTATATCCAATTCAGATGCACATTCCCCGTCTAAGCTGGGACGTGAGGCGAATCTGTTGGATATTGACTGTTCCTATGAGGGACTTTATCAGGCAATTCAGACTGGTCAGGGACTGGAAGGAACAGTAGAATTTTTTCCTGAAGAGGGGAAATATCATTTCGATGGACACAGAAAGTGTGGTGTATCATTAAGTCCTGTAGAAGCAGAACGTATGGGTGGAATTTGTCCCGTTTGCGGAAAGAAGCTGACCATGGGCGTAGATCACAGAGTAGAACAGCTTGCAGACAGAGCGGAAGGTTTTGTGAAAGAAGACGGCAAGAAATATGAAAGTCTTGTACCTCTGCCGGAAGTAATTTCTGCATGTATGGGATATTCCACTGCAAGCAAGAAAGTACAGGGATGTTTTGAACAGATGATTCAGACACTGGGAACAGAATTCGACATTCTGCGAAACGTACCGTCAGAAGATATTAAATCCTGTGCAGGAGAACGGATTGCAGAAGGAATTGAGAATGTAAGAACCGGAAAAGTGAAGAGAATTCCGGGGTATGATGGTGAATATGGAAAAATACAACTGTTTGATGAAAATTAAACATGGAATGATGAAATTAGAAAACTGCCTATAAGAGAATAATCGGTGAGGAAATAATATATGAAGAAAATAGGAATTATCTCAGACACTCATGGCCTGCTCAGATCGGAAATACTGGAAATTTTAAAAGACTGTGACTGCATTATCCACGCAGGTGACGTAAACAAACCGGAAATCCTGGATACGCTTCGTATGATGGGCTCCATCTATGTAGTCCGCGGAAATAATGACAAGGAGTGGGCAGAAGGAATGGCGAAAACCTTACACTTCACCATAGAAGGCGTAAAATTTTTCATGACCCACAATAAAAAAGATGTGGACTGGGATTTAAAAGACACACAGGTAGTCATCTTCGGACACACCCATAAATACTTCGAAAAAATGATAGACAACCGTCTATGGCTAAACCCGGGAAGCTGCGGCCCCAGACGCTTCGACCAGGAGATCACCATGGCAGTAATGACAGTCGATAATGGAACCTATCAGTGGAAAAAGGTTGCCATGATCCCGCAGAAGTAAGTTAATTATTGAATGATACAGGTCCGGAGAAAGAGGAGGAATGTAAAAAAGAATGTAAAATTGATTGTAACTGTAATTAATGCAGGAAATAGGGGACAGATATATAAAAGATTATAAATGCTATACAGAGAAACTTCTTTTTAAAATCTATTATGATTTTTGAAAAGAAGTTTTTTCTTTATTTTTATGTATTAAAAACATATCCTACATAATTGAAAAAAATGATATTGTATGATAACATAAAAATAGAGACTAGTAAGGTGCATGTCTGGAGGGAAAAAGGAATGGAAAGATCTGAAAGTATTTACAGGCAGTCGAAACAGGAATTGGAAGATGTTCAACAGAAGCTTCGTATGATTGGATATGAACTTGGAACAATGGATTTGCATCGGAAATCTATCATTACGAAGTCGGTTAAAGGAAAAATATATTATTATGAACAATGGCGTTCAGAAGGGAAAGTACATTCCAGATATCTTGCCCCTGTACAACCGGGAATTATCTGGAAAGAAGAACAAAATCTGCTTCGTAAACAGGAACTGTTGGAAAATAAGAAGGAATTAGAAAAACTAAAAAAACCTTTAGAGACTTTTGTTAAGTCATTAGAGCGTGAAAGAGAGAAAGAATCTCTATTGAAAGATTATACCTTTGAAGTATATTGGAAAGATGAAATCACAGCAAGAGTTTATGTAAAAGGTGGCAGAGTTACAGTTTCCAGATTCGTGGAACATCCATTAAAGCAGCTATTTGCAGATAAGAATATGACAAGGTATCAGTTAAATAAAATCTTAGAACTGCGTTGTTGGGATAGAAACAGAGCAGATATTGATGAAATTCTGAGGCATTTGGGACTTAAGTATTATAATCCATATGAAATCGTGCGTAAGACTCATGGCGTATCTTATAATGATTATATATGGTTCAGATTTCCGGGAGAGAAGCTTACAAGTAAGGATGTATTAGTGAGGTGAATATGTTTCAGGAAACAATCAGTGATGAATATATTGTAATTCAGTCAGGAACAAGTGAAGGAAGTCAGATCAAATATAGAAAAGATAATTACTGGTACAAAAAAGATAACAGAGGACATGAAGGAAGAACAGAATATTTGTGTTCTAAATTATTAAGTTTTTCTACTTTGGAACAGAGTGAATATGTAGAATATGAGCAAGGATATATTAACCAAAATATGGGGTGTCGAAGTAAAAATTTTTTAAATCCAGGAGAAGAATTAATTACTTTTTACAGACTTTATTATAATGAGTTTGGTAAAGATTTATCTGAAGTGATTGGGCGAATGGAAACAATGGAAGAACGGATTGGGTATGTGGTTAACTTTATAAAACAAACATGTTTAATTGACATTACGGATTATATGAAGAAAATTTTTACGTTAGACTGGATTATTTTAAATGAAGACAGACATCTTAATAATCTGGCAGTTGTATTTCAGGATGGTATATTTGTACCGGCTCCTATTTTTGATAATGGAGTATCTTTGTTGACGGCAAATTTGAGCGTAAACTGGAATTTTTCAATAGAAGATAATGTAAAAAGAGTGATTGCCAGACCGTTTTGTGGCTCTCATGAAAAAATGCTCAATTATTTTGGGAAAGGATTTGAACTCAATGTTCCGGCTGCTTTGGAATGGCTAGACAAAGAAACGAATTCCCGAGAGAAAGAGGTACTGATGTATCAAATAAAAAAATTTCAGAAAATATAGCAGGGGATAAAAGTAACGGTTAATTTTCGAAAAGAAGTTTTTTATTTTGTTCTATCTGTCAGTTTTTCCGCTCCTTTTTTGGTGGGTTTGTAGAACTTAAAAATTTAAGTTGACTGTAAATTAATAATTAAGTATACTGAAAATAAAAACAATGACAGAAACCACAGACAGAAAGGAGC
>NZ_JBWLUT010000060.1:0-70039 GCF_056504575.1 Blautia sp. CGZ-1-C1 | reverse complement strand
TTTGCCTGAAGCTTCTGCTGTTCTGTTTCTGTTTCCTTCTGCTTCCGGTCTGCCTGTACCTGGTAGCCTTTTCTTGACATTTTCAGCATCTGCATGGCACGTCCAAGATCTATGGAGCTGTCTCCCGCTCCCTGATAACTTGCCATATAATTCTGAAGTTCACGTACCAGGTCCTGACCTGTTACGCTCTTAAGCTGCGCAACAGAAACTGTATTATCGTAAATAGCCTCACTGATATTTCCAAAGATTTTCTCCAGTCCCACCTCATCAATATCTGCCAGTTCTTTCGTATCCTCATTCAGCAACTCTGCCAGAACATGATCTTTCTGAAAATTTCTGGACAGACGGTAGTCATGGTCTTTACTGTTAAACCATATAATACCGCCATACACTCCCGGATTTTCCCATGGTTCATATGTATTGTAGGTATCGTTTCTCGCAGCCTTTCCACGCATTCTGGTCAGTCCAAAGAGCATACTCTTTATAAAAGTATGAATCGTGGTTTTGCCACTCTCATTCTCTCCATAGAGAACATTAATACCCGGGGAAAATTCCAGAGTCTTATCATGGACTTTCCCAAAGTTTTTAATATTTAACTTTCTGATAATCATAGCTTACCTGTCACCTGCTTGTCTCCAGCAGAGCCTGAAGGCCATAATACAAAGCCTTCTCCTCTACGATATTTCTGTCTTTCTCAAGGAAATAGCTGATATAGTCACCGATCAATGTTCCACTATATTTCTTCTGAAGTGTTTCCAGATCATATGCCGGTCTGGACTCGTCCAGTACTTCTGTCACATATCCGAATGATTTCAGTCTCTCCGGAAGCAGCAAAAGCTCCGGTGCCCTGGTTCCTCTGATCACGATCCTGTAAATATTCATACGCCCTTTGCTTGCCAGATCTGCTTTCAGCATGTCCTCAAGTGATGCCTGCGTAGAATCCTCACGCAGTATCAGAAGAATCTGTTCATAAGAACGACAGGCAAAAGGAACAAAGGTTGTCTTAAGTCTTCCATTTTCCAGATGCCCTTCTATGTATCCATGCTCACCAAGGTCATTTCTGTCAATAGGCTCTAACGCGCCCGCATAAGCCGCATTATCCCTGATCAGAATCTGAGGTTTATGAATGTGTCCAAGCGCAACATAGTCAAATCCTGAAGAAACGATTGATCTGATATTCATTGGAATATGGTTTGCATCACCGCCATGCGCGAGGAGAATATGAAGTCCTTCTCCCTCCACCGGACGCACCGCATCATACAGCGGTTTATCAATCTCCTGATGCTCATAGCTCAATCCATATACATAAACGTCCAGTTTCTCATCCTTGACACATGTAAGCTGTTCATTCTTAAAAAATGTCACATTCTTTTCCCACTGAAAGTCCCGGTAAAAAGAATCTGCCTTGATGTAGTCATGGTTTCCTGCCATCAGATAGATTCTTGTATCCGGTATGGTGGAAAACAGGTAGTTTACTTCTTTTAGCTCCCGTAAAAGAGGCTGGCGGTGGAATAAATCTCCTGCTATAAATAACAAATCCACCGGATTCTCACGGATACCCGCAATAACCCGGCGGAAAGTTTCCCAGATTTCTTCCTCCCGCCTGCTGCTCCATGGGCAGCCCCTGTCTGGGACCGCTCCAAGGTGTACATCTGCAAGATGAATAAATCTCATGCCAATCTCTCTTTCTTATTATAAGTCACAATTCTTAACAGTTCTTGGGAATGGAATTACGTCACGGATGTTGCCCATGCCGGTAAGGTACATTACGCAACGTTCAAATCCAAGGCCAAATCCTGAATGGCGTGTGGAACCATATTTACGAAGATCAAGATAGAAATCATAATCTTCTTTCTTAAGTCCCAGCTCATCCATACGTTTCTCAAGTTTCTCAATATCATCTTCTCTCTGGCTTCCACCGATAATCTCACCGATTCCCGGTACCAGACAGTCCATAGCCGCAACAGTCTTGTTATCCTCGTTCATCTTCATGTAGAATGCCTTGATCTCCTTCGGATAATCTGTTACAAATACTGGTTTCTTAAAGATTTCCTCTGTCAGATAACGCTCATGCTCTGTCTGCAGATCGCATCCCCAGAATACTTTATAATCAAATTTATCGTTGTTCTTCTCCAGAAGTTCTACTGCCTCTGTATAAGTAACATGACCAAACTCAGAGTTGATTACATGGTTCAGTCTGTCCAGAAGTCCTTTATCAATGAAAGAGTTGAAGAAATTCATCTCTTCCGGTGCGTTCTCAAGCACATAACGAATTACATACTTCAGCATTGCCTCTGCCAGATCCATGTTGTCATTTAAATCTGCAAAAGCACACTCAGGCTCGATCATCCAGAATTCTGCTGCATGACGGGTAGTGTTGGAGTTCTCAGCACGGAAAGTCGGTCCAAATGTATAAACATTGCGGAACGCCTGTGCAAAAGTCTCGCAGTTTAACTGGCCACTTACTGTCAGGTTGGTTTCTTTTCCAAAGAAGTCCTGAGAGTAATCAACAGCACCCTTGTCATCTGTCGGAATATTGTTCATATCCAGAGTAGTTACCTGGAACATCTCACCTGCACCCTCACAGTCACTTCCTGTGATCAGTGGAGTATGAACATAAACAAATCCCTGTTCCTGGAAGAAACGGTGGATTGCATAAGCACACAGGGAACGTACACGGAATACTGCCTGGAATGTGTTTGTTCTCGGACGAAGATGTGTGATCGTTCTTAAGTATTCAAGGCTGTGACGTTTCTTCTGAAGCGGATAATCCGGCGCAGAAGTACCCTCTACTGTAACTTCTGTTGCCTGAATCTCAAATGGCTGTTTTGCCTGTGGCGTAGCTACCAGTGTACCTTTGACGATAATAGCAGCACCTACGTTTAATTTGCTGATCTCAGCAAAGTTCTCCATTGTATCATGATAAACTACCTGCAAAGTCTCAAAGAAGGTTCCGTCATGAAGCACGATAAATCCAAAAGTCTTGGAATCGCGTACGCTTCGTACCCATCCTCCTACTGTAACCTCTTTGTCCAGATATTTCTCTCTCTCTTTGTAAATCTCTTTTACTGTTGTTAACTTCATATCTATGTTTCCTCTTTCTCCTCATCGTTCTGGATGTTATACATAAAAAGACGAAACGCTGTTCTCGTCTGACAGCCGTCTCGTCTTTTAGTATAGACTATTCCCTGATTTCACGCAAGGAGTAATCTGGTATTTACTGTGTTTTTTATTCGTTACCGGGTACGAAACGAATAGTAACTTTTATCCTATCTTGGTACCCTCAGCGAATTTATACACTTGGCATAAATTCGCTTGTATGTTTTTGCCGTATAATGCAGACCATCATCGATAGTTCCTGCTCCATAGTGATCACTGGCAAAGCTGTAGCCTGTGGATTTCAGGTAGGAGTACATATCGATATAAGTATATGCAGAAGAAAGATTTGCCTTCATATAATCGTTAAAGGATCTGACTGCCGCTTCGCTTCGGTCTGCTCGTCCTGTATTTGAAAGCATCGTACGGTTCAACGGATTTACTGACATGAAATACAGTTCGCATCCTTTACCTTTAAGCTGCGGTGCAATCCAGTTATAATATTCTACATAATCTGCATAATCTGACAGATCATTTACTCCAAAGTTAAAAATTACCGCTGTTTTCTTAGAAAGAATACTGTTGGTGTCCTTCTGCACCATAGCATAAAGCTGTGACCATCCTGTGGTAGTAAGCCAGTCTAATTTCTTTCCCGCAGAGCAGACAAACTTCACATTTTTAATTGCTGATTCTCCCATTCCCTTCAGAACATTCTCCATAAATTCTGTACGGGAATCGCCCACAAAGATTACCTGTTTGTATTTATAGATATCTACCTGCGGGAGCTCAGCTTCTGTAAGATCTTTTTCTGTTGATCTGTTAAATACTACTGCATACAGGTTCATATTACCGTTTACTGTAATCTTCTCTTCTGCCTCATATTCCGGATTCACAGACTGCATTGGTTTTGATGACCATCCCATGAAAGTATAGCCTTCTGCATCTCTTACTCCTGGCAGAGAATAGGTAGAGCCTTTCGCCAGAGTCGTCTTCTGCCATACGCTTCCGTCATATCTTCGAAGTGTCAATAATACTGCCTTCTTTTGTACAGCATAAAAGTTTACATTTTTGTTTACCGTATAGGTTGTCTTTGTTGTTGCTTTTGTAGCATTCTTGCTGGTTGACCAGCCCAGATTGACATAACCGGTTCTCGCCGGGACTTTTGCAAATGTAATAACTGTTCCTTCTTCTACTGTCTGGCTGAGTTTCTTATAGGCCGAATTGCTGCTTCCATTTCCCAGATAATAGTTAACTGTGTAATACTTACTCTTTCTGCGCACCGCGTAAAACTGCACACTTTTTGTAATTTTTACAGTGTCCCCTTCGTTATATTCCACTGTGGTGTCACCTTTTACAGTTGTCCATCCCAGATTTGTATAGCCTTTTGCCTTCGGAACTGCCGGTAATGTGACGGTCTGATTCCTGGACGCATACATCATAAGCGCTGTATATGTTTTACTGGTACTTGTTCCACTGTTGTTGTTAAAGCTGACTTTATATGGCAGTTTCTTATATACTGCATAGAGATTCAGCGTTGATGATACTTTTACTTCCTGTGAAACCTTATAGGTAGCCTTGGTTGCATTTTTACTCTTAGACCAACCCAGTGCCTGGTATCCTGTTTTGGCAGGTACTTCCGGCATTTTCACAGTAAGCCCCTTTCCTATCTTCTGGTTAAGACTGGTAAAGTTACTGTTACTTGCCCCGGTATTTGTCATGAAATTCACTTGCAGCGCTGTACGGCGTACGATATAGAAGTTTGTATCCCCAAGTACCGTATACTCTGAATTCAGGTCATATTTCACTTCACTGCTGCCTTTTGTGTCGGTCCAGCCATAATTGATATATTTGCTATATGGCATATCCGGAAGTATAGCCGTATTTGTTTCGTATACTTGAAGAATACCATTTGGAAATACACCTGTTCCTGAATTATTATAAAGAGAAATCGTGCATTTCTTTGGCATATAGAAATTTAAAATTCCATTCTGAATGAATATATTCCAGCTCTCGCCTTTCTTCAGAGTGAGAAGATCACCGCCTTTAAGTGTGATCGCATCATTAAGCTTCTCATCTTTCTCAAGTTTCCACAGATCCGGTGCCTGTGAATCCGGCACATTTGGCAGAATCAGAGACTCATTCCACTCCAGCACTGTTCTGAGCTGTTCACACTCATTTCCCTCTCCGTCTATAAAACGAAGCATCACTTCTTTCTCCGGATTAATAGTTGGTGTTGGAGCCGGAGTCGGCGTAACTGATAAAGCCGGTGTAACTGACGGGATTGGCGTTTCACTCGGCAACGGTGTTACTGTTGGGGTATTATCTGCCGAAGGTGTTACTGTTGGAGTATCATCTGCTGAAGGTGTCACTGTCGGGGTAACCGTTCCTTCCGATATTGGAGATGTCGTATCCTGTGTTCCTGTTTCCGGTGATGAAGCCGCTGTTGCTGTTCCATCATCGGTTCCTGTGACAGAATCCTCTTCTCCTGAACTGAAAATATCCTCTAAATTCTCCGGAGCACCAAACTCTGCTGCCTGCGCTGGTATTGCAGTCGTTACCATTACCGCTGCAAGAATCACACTAGCCAGGCGCCTTCCTCTTCTGTGTCTTTTTCTATACATAATTACCTCCATTTTACAAAAACGTCCCGCCATTAAATGTGCGGGACGTTCTTTATTCATTCCCAAACATTCAAAAACAAAATATCGCTTTTCGCCTAAATTTCTTCAGCTGCTCCCATCACATAACCTTAAATAAATTACGGATCACTATACAAATAATAACAAATTTATGTCCTGATTATGTAATCTTTTGGTTACTGTGCATACAGTAACATTTTTCGTTTTCTTATGTTGGTAAAACTGTAACTGTTCGGTGTCCGGTATTGTTTAACCTGTAAACTGCTGAATAGTTACATAAGATTATAATGTATCAATAAATCTCATAAATGCAGCTCTGCCATCTGCAGTGCATTTATATACGCCGGCATCTTCCAGTACATGAACAAATACATTGCCGACTTCTTTTCTGAGAACATCCTGAATGTTGTCTTTATCAAGGTTGTCATATTTTGGAAGAAATTCTGCAACCCATGCTGCGTGTTTCTCAATCTTCTCATTTGAAGAGATATCTTTTCCTTCCAGAATATATTCTGCCAGAAGCTCCAGTTCTTCTTTCAGTCTTGCCGGAAGAACAGCAAGTCCCATTACTTCGATCAGACCAATATTTTCCTTCTTAATATGATGATACTCTGCATGCGGATGATATACACCGAGAGGATGTTCCTCTGTAGTGATATTATTTCTCAGAGTAAGATCCAGCTCAAACATGTCTCCTGAGCGGCGGGCGATCGGTGTGATCGTATTATGTGGTTCTCCGTCAGTTTCAGCAAAGATGAATGCACTCTCATCTGTATAGTCTCTCCATACTTCCAGAACATGTGTTGCAAGCTCTACCAGTCTCTTCTCATCTTTGTGACGGATTCTTAAGACGGATAATGGCCATTTAACAATTCCTGCTTCTACATCTTCGTATCCTGGGATCGTCACATGCTTCTCGATCGGCGCTTTAGCCATTGCAAATGTGTAATGTCCACCCTGGAAATGATCGTGACTTAAAATGGAACCGCCTACGATCGGCAGGTCTGCATTAGAACCAAGGAAGTAATGTGGGAAAAGTTTTACAAAATCAAAAAGCTTGATAAATGTATTCTTCTCGATCTTCATTGGAATATGCTGGCTGTTGAAAACAATACAATGTTCATTGTAATATACATATGGAGAATACTGGAATCCCCATGGGCTGTCATTTACAGTAATCGGGATAATTCTGTGGTTCTCTCTGGCAGGATGATTTACTCTTCCTGCATATCCTTCATTCTCCGGGCAAAGCAGGCATTTCGGGTAGCTGCTGGATTTTACAAGCTTGGCTGCTGCGATCGCCTTTGGATCCTTCTCCGGTTTGGAAAGATTAATGGTAATATCAATCTTACCATAATCACTGTCTACTGTCCATTTCTGGTCTTTCTCTACACGATAACGGCGAATGTAATTACTGTCCTGGCTGAGTTTATAGAAGTAATCGGTTGCCTCCTGCGGATCTTTCTCATATCTGCTCCAGAATTCCTTCTGTACCTGTGCCGGACGAGGCATCAGACAATTCATAAGCTTTGTATCAAAAAGATCTCTGTAAACGATGCTGTCTTCAATAAGGTTTCTCTTTACCGCTTCATCCAGAAGTGCATTTAATACTACTTCCAGGTTGATGTCTGTGTATTCCTCTTCAGGCTCTACATATTCATCTTCTTTAAAAACATCCAGCAGAAGATTTGTTGTGTAATTCTTCTCACAGGCCGGTGTCAGTCCTGTTTCTACTCCGTATTGTACTAATTTCTTAATGTTTGCATATAGCATTGGTACATTTCCTCCGTTTCGTTGTTACTGTCCGCTTGGTTTGCAGTAACGTAATAACATTTTCTTTCTGCCACTGTTATTCCTTTTTAGGATACTCAAATAATGGATAAATGTAAAGAAGCATTTTCACAATTTTTTAAAATAATAATGGGCAGGTTGCTGTTAAATTCTCTAACAGCAATCTGCCCATGTTCTTAATTATACTCTTTTCGCTATCTTATATCCGGAAAGAATCCTGCTTGCAGGATTCTCCGCCCGCAGGAATCGCTTTAGCGACATAATTTCTCTCTGCCGCAGTGCAATCCTGCCAGAAGGCTGTTCAGTCTAATAACTAACTGACTCCACATATGTGATAAACACATTTCCGGCTTTCTGGAATAAGTCTGTGCTATCATTCATTCCATATGGATATGTCTCCTTTTTAACCGGATCATACAAATACGTATTATATTCATCATATCCTACAATCACCACACTGGTATCAGAACCTGTTTTAGCGATCACCGGGCGCTGGGCACTTACTTCATACAAAACACTGTCCAGACTGCAGCCAGTAAGGTCGATGACCGTTCCGGTCTTTTTAACGCTCTTTTTCAACGTTTTTATATCCATAGTTCCTGCAAGAATAGCTTCCGGAAGTTCCGCAGTATCCATCTGTGTTTTTGTCTTCTTATTTCCACGTTCCCATATATACTGCTGGGCACGGTTAAGAACAACACCGCCCAAAGCATCTGCCTGTAATATGGCTTTTGCAGGATCTGTATAGATACTGTCCAGCCCACCCTGTCCATAGACATAATATGTGGACTCCTGCGGAATCTGCGTATCCAGTACAATGTCTTTTTGATTTGTACTGCTTACTTTTGCATACATAGTAAGCGGAGAATCTGTCTGAGCAGTTCCGTTCAATGCCAGTTTTACACGGACGCCGGTTCTTGATGCTGAAACCAGCTCAATTTTCACTGTGTTTTCCGTTGCTTTCTTATTATTCATAATGTTGTCCTTTTTCTGGGCAACATAGGAGGTATCTCCCGATTTTGCGGAAAGTTCGAACTCGATCAGTGTACTTCCAACAGAAATATCCGTAATGTATAATCCGTCTTTCTGATATTCCTTCTTCACATTGCCATCGAAATCTTCTATACGTAAAATGCTGATTCCTTCTGATTTATGCCCGTCTTCATCTGTCAGAATATCAGACTTGTTCAGGATTCCATAGATCAGGTCTTCATTCATAAAACCAACTGCCCGAAGTCTCTTGCCTTTTTCATGCTCGATCAGTCTCGTTTCGCCGGTATCAAAATTAATTTCTTTGATATTTCCCTTCTCATCACCTTCTGAAACCAGCCAGGCCGCATGGTCATTATTATCAGAAGAAACAAAATTCGCATTCTTTATCCCCTCTTCAAGAACTTCGCTGGAATTATCCTCTATATTGATTTTATAGAGACTTTTTGCCAGAAGGAGAAACAGCTCATTCTCTTCATTTACATAAGATAATTTCTCAAGATCCTTTTTCAGGAATTCAAATGATTCTGAAACAGGGATAAAGGCTCTTTCCTCTGCAACATTTTTGTCTGGATTATAATGGTAAACGCCAATTCCTTCGTATCCTTCATGACTTCCTCTGTTCATATATCCATAAAGTACGAAGTCAATATCTCCGGCATCTGTCACCCTGACAATTTTAATATCATGCTGGATTCTGGAATCACGAAAATCTCCGTCTTCAGTTTTTCTGAAACTGAAAACCTGATTTACTTTTCCATTTCCAGGTGAATAAGACCAAAGATCCCCCTCCTGGACAAATGCTAGCACCGTAGCGCTGTCATTCATCATATATTCCACGTTTTTATCACGGACTCCCAGGATGATTCCATCATCTGAGTAAACAGGAAGTTTCCCGTCAAATACCTGATTTGCACTGCGTTGAAAATCCAGCAGATAAATTCTGGTATCCAGATATCTCATTCTATAGAACTCTTTTACGTCATATAGTTCTGTATCCCCATCAGAATTCTGCGATGTAATCTGATATTCCACTGAAATACTGGCAGTCGTCTCATTGATATCTTTAATGACAGGAATTCCTTCCTGATACAACTGAGGAGCTAACGTTCCCCAGCTGACTTCGCTGAGAGAGGAATTGATATTAATTCCGGAATAATTGGTCGATGCTCCTGTTGACGCCGGTTCCAGGTAACTGCCCAGAGCATCTGCTGCCTCCTTGTCCAGACTCGCTTCATAAAAATATTTGACAAAAGCTGCATATTCTGATGCATGCACCTGTGATCTTGAGACAACGCGTGTGTAATAATATGCAGTACTTTCATTCAACTCCAGAGCAATCTGCATGGAATATTCCTGATTCATTCTCAGATCACTGTTGATTTCCACATCTACTGATAAATAGGAATCCTCTTTCCGGAGATTCTTGATTTTCTTATTTTCAAGAACTTTACTTCCGTCGGATGTGCGGATCTCATAGGAAAAGCTCTTCACCTCAGAATTATACGGATTTACCTTAAAAGTCAGTTTTTTTGATGTATCCAGCGGAGTCACGCTGTCTCTGGTAAAATCCGTCTGCATTGGCTGTGCATAGCCATACATACGGTTCATCAGCGTGCCGTCCATGTCTATCATAACTTCTGGAAATGTAGCATCATTAAAATCTGATCTGTTGTCTGTGGATTCGCTGTTAAGAAGCAATGCAGTTCCAATTACCCCCAACAAAAATACAAAAAGGAGAATACCTGTTTTTTTCAGTATTCTTATCATCGCACACTTCCTTCCTGTGTTTTTTCATTCAGAAGCAGGTCAAGTGTAGGATGAATATTTAAAGTAGCAAACATCTCCTGTGTTTTGCCTGCGTCTGATCTTTTTCCGGTTTTAACTGCCCTGATCAGAAGATTCTTCGGAGTATGTTCCATATCAATAAACTCCAGAATCTGTGTTTCGTAACCTTTGCTCTCTAACAGGTTGGCACGTACTGCATCCGTGATCAGCGCAGACATTCTTTCTTTCAGAATTCCGTAGCGCAGAACCGGTTCCAGCATTTCATTTCTGATCTGCTTATTGACCTCATGCTGACAGCATGGCACAGATAAAATCACTTCTGCTCCCCATTCTACTGCTTTCGCAAGCGCATAATCAGTCGCGGTATCACAGGCATGAAGTGTTACTACCATATCCACCGAGGATACTCCTTCGTAGTCTGCAATATCGCCATGGTAGAAATGTAACTTTTCATATCCATATCTGATTGCCAGAGAGTTACATTTCTCAATTACATCTGTTTTCAGATCAAGACCTATGATATTTACATCATATCCCTTCAGTTCCCTCAGATAATAATACATTGCAAAAGTAAGATAACTTTTACCGCATCCGAAATCCAGTATCGTTACTTCTCTTTCTCTGGAAAGTCTCGGAAGAATATCTTCTATAAATTCCAGGAAACGGTTAATCTGTCTGAATTTATCATATCTGGCATGAACGATCTTTCCCTGTCCGTTCATAACTCCCAGATCGATTAGGAACGGAACTGGAACACCTTCTTTAAGAATGTATTGTTTTACCCGGTTATGTGCCTGAATCTTGACTTTTTCTTTTGGCGCATGGTGCTTCTGTTTGATGGTCATTTTTCCTTTTTTACTCACAAGGACTACGCCATCCGTCACTGCTCCCTGCGCCTGAAACTGTCCGAAATTCTCTGCAAGCTCTGATTCCAGATATTCTATCAGCTGCATACGCTCATAGTTTTTGTGGAGAACTTTTGTCCCTTCTGTAGCAGATGCCTGATAACAAATCTGCCCTTTTAATTGGATTGGGCGTATTTTTACCTTTGATATGCCATTTTTGTTTCTGCTGGCACTTAAAGTTGCCTGTATCAGATTTTCATTAATCTGTTCTTCTAAATATTCTCTTAAATTTTTCATTATTCTTTCTATCTGTCAAATTTCAATTCTTGTTAAGCGGATAAAGATAGTGGTGTATGAACAGTAACAATCTATCCACTCCATAATCAGTAATTTAAAAATATCTCCTGCATCGATGTCTGCGGCATCTTCTTCTGGATATTTCCTGATATAGCATTACCTGTACCAGTTCATCCAGAAAACTTTCCCTTATTGCCTGACTGTTCATCTCTGGCTGAAGATCTTCTTTAATCTTACAGCTTAAATGATAAAGCATATATTTATCCGGATACTCATCATAAAGACGGCTTCCTTCATAGTCGAGAAGATCACATTCCTCTTCTATCTTCTCCTGAATACGCTGTACAGTCTGAGGATAATAAGATTTCATCAGATTGAATTCCTGCTCCTGCATCCGCTCTCCGTCATACAACAGGGGATTCGAATATGCCGCATAAAACGGAAAATATTGTTCGAAATACATATGGATATCCTGCATCCTTATCAGTTATCTATTTCAGTATATGCAAAATGCAGGAAACTGTTATCTAACTTTATAATTCCTGAATCATTCTTACAGTTAATTTTACGCTGTGCTCGATTGCCGCCATTTCAAATTCAGCATAATCCATATTTGCGCTTCCGTCTGCTTTATCGGAGATTGCTCTTACTACAAGGAATGGAATATGATTTAAATAAGCAGCCTGTCCGATGGCAGCGCCTTCCATCTCTACGGCAAATCCGCCAAATTCTGAGATAATAGCATCTTTCACACCTTTATCTGAAATGAACTGGTCTCCGGAGCAGATTCTGCCTTCAAATACACTGATCTCAGGGTTTACTTCCTGACATACCTTTGCTGCTAATTTGCGAAGGTTTTCATCTGCCGGGAAAGAGAACTCATCCATCTGTGGAATCTGCCCTTTCTTATATCCAAATCCGGTTGCATCCATATCATGGTGCAGTACATCTGTGGAAAGAACAATGTCTCCGATGTTTACATCATTATTCAGGCTTCCTGCGATTCCTGTGTTGATCACTGCTTCCACGCCAAATACATCTGCGAGGATCTGTGTGCACATTCCTGCATTTACCTTGCCGATTCCGGAACGTACAACTACAACCTTTTTACCTTCCAGAGTTCCTTCATAAAAATCCATACAAGCCTTGGATGTGATCGTAACATCCTGCATTTTTTCCTTAATTTTTGCAACTTCCTGTTCCATTGCTCCGATAATTCCGATACATTTCATTATTAAAACACCTCTTCTTTGTATATTTGTAATTTCCTGGCAACTATTCAGCGGTCTACTGTGAAGATACTGAACAGTTGCATTTCTTGTTTTTTATGCATTCATTGTTTATTATAGCAAAACTTTAATTTATATGGAAACTTTTTTTATGTTCTGCTATAATATCTTGCGTAACGAAAAGTTACTGTTCACTTCGAGCCCAGTAACACACTGCGCGATGGCCTGGACTTATGCAAGTTGATTCTTGAAACAAGAAATCCAGACGCAAGATTATTTGAGAAATCTGCTTGTTAATCACATGAACAGTAGACACAGAACTTATTATGTACTCTTGGAATCTTTTTGTACTTGATTTTATGAGAGGATTTTTTGTCAGATGTGCCCGGATTTTTGAGGCGTACGCGGTGCGTACGTTGATAAAATTCGGGTGCATCTGGCGAAAAATCAGCCATAAAAGCAAGTGCAATAAAGACTCTGAGGGTACATTATTTAACACAGGAGGAATTATATCATGACATATAAGACAAAAGGTGTTTGTGCCAGCCATATTGAATTTGAAGTAGACGACAATAAGAAAGTTCACAATGTACGCTTCATCGGCGGATGCAGCGGAAACACTCAGGGTGTAGCCAGCCTTGTAGAAGGTATGGATGCAAATGAAGTGATCAGCAGACTGAAGGGTATTAAATGTGGTTTTAAAAACACCTCATGTCCAGATCAGCTTTCTATTGCCTTAGAGGAAGTTCTGAATAAATAATTTCCTGGTTTTTTAACAATTCAGCTGCTTTCACCAAACTACTACGACATTAGTTTCCGGAAACACTATAAGCAGCAGCAAAAAACACAAAAAAGACAGATATCCCGCAAAAGCTGTATTCACAACAACTTCTGCGGGATATTTTTATTTCATAACATTACCACAATATTACTACATATCCGGTCTGTCCCATTTATCACACAGGGACTGCACATCTCTTGAGAAGCGTTCCAGATCTTTATTCGGTGTTCCCTCATTCTTCTTGATCACTGCCAGTAATCTGTAACCAAGTGCCAGAAGTTTCTCGAATGCTCTCGCTGCTCTTGTTGCTTTCGGCGATGCAGATGCCTTCTGAATCTTGACGCCTTTAGCTTCATAGATGCATACATTATTTGCAAGATCATACACCGTTCCACTAAACGGAGCCATTGTATCGTAACCCAAATCATCCTGCAGGCGTTTTGCAAAAATCTCTGTTACCGTATCCTCTCCATGAGTAACAAAAACTTTCTGCGGTTTTTCTTCGAATGCTCTCGCCCAGTTTATCAAACCGTTTACGTCTGCATGACCGCTGATTCCCGGCATCTGGCAGATATGTGCAGCTACATGAATCGGTTCTCCGAAAAGTTTCACATCTGTTGCTCCTTCAATAAGAGCCCTTCCTAGTGTACCTACTGCCTGATATCCTACAAAAAGAATCGTATTCTTCTCCTCCCACAGATTATGCTTCAGATGATGCTTGATACGACCCGCATCACACATACCGCTGGCAGAAATAATTACTTTTGGTTCTTCATCATAGTTGATTGCCTTTGAGTCATCACTTGTAACAGAAATCTTCAGACCTGGAAAACTGATTGGATTGATTCCCTTTTTGATCAGTTCCATTGCCTCTTCATCAAAGCAGTCATACTGATGTTCTGAAAAAATGGTAGTCGCTTCATTCGCAAGAGGGCTATCCACATATACCTTAAAATAATCATGTCCATGTATCAGATCATCTGCCTTGATCTGTCTGATAAAATATAGCATTTCCTGCGTACGGCCAACTGCAAAAGAAGGAATTACAAGATTACCTCCTCTGTCAAATGTTTCCTGAATGATCTTTGCCAGAAGCTGCACATAATCCGGTTTTTCTCCATGACTGCGGTCCCCGTAAGTGGATTCCATGATCACATAATCCGCATGGTGCAGATATTCCGGATCCTTTATCAATGGCTGACAGGTGTTTCCGATATCTCCGGA
Organism: Blautia sp. CGZ-1-C1; assembly: GCF_056504575.1. Taxonomy (NCBI): domain Bacteria; kingdom Bacillati; phylum Bacillota; class Clostridia; order Lachnospirales; family Lachnospiraceae; genus Blautia; species Blautia sp. CGZ-1-C1. The sequence goes on along the minus strand of NZ_JBWLUT010000060.1, from coordinate 55,359 downwards.
AAATACGATCTTTTTCTCCGCTTCTTCTTCTCTGATCGTCACTTCAATACTGGCAGATCCAAGCAAATGTCCTGCATCAATAAAACGTACCGAAATTCCTTCTGCCGGAGTAATCACCTTATTATACGGGCATCCTACAAAATTTCTGATCACACCCATTGCGTCTTCCATTGTGTATGCCGGCACAAATTCCGGTTTGCCCTCTCGTCTGCCCTTGCGGTTTCTCCACTCAGCTTCAAACATCTGAATATGAGCACTGTCTCTAAGCATAATATCACACAGATGACTGGTGGCGTTCGTTGCGTATACTGGCCCTCGGAATCCTTTTGCATAAATAGCAGGAAGATTTCCGGAATGATCCATATGCGCATGGGTAAGAAGAACAAACTCAATTTCTCCCACAGCAACTGGTATCTCTGCATTCTCATAATAGTCCGGTCCCTGTTCCATACCGCAGTCTACAAGAAATTTATGGCCTGCTGCCTCCAGATAATAGCATGAGCCCGTAACCTCATGAGTTGCCCCGATAAATGTAATCTTCATATAAAAACCCCCTTTCGGACTTTTATGTGTAATTTCATAGTTCATATTATACACTACAATAGAATTGATTAACAGCATTTTTCTGAAAATAAAAAATGGAAACAGTTTTTATTTGACTGTTTCCACCTTTCTTTGCGTCTGCCACGTACGATTAAAATTTTGCTGATATTTTAATAATCCCATGTCAGCTTCCGCAAGTATATAACGTTTCGTTCCGAGACACGGTTAAAAACCGCTTTCGTAAACTCCCATTACATATACTATACGAATCAAAATGGCAAATATCACACAAAAAATAAATTTTTTTATTTTTTTTCAGGAATTGATGTATTGTATGCCTGAACGCTCACATCTGAAAATAGAAAATCAGCGGTCACACTCATTCCGATCAGCGCAGTCAGCATTGCTACGGCCACTACGGCTGCTACAGGTTTTAAAATCCGGTGAGTTTTATTCCATTCATAGTCAAGCCTGATTAGATTTTCTTTTACTGTTTTTGCTTCTTTTACCGATTCTGTTTCCTCTGCTTCTATCTCCCGGGCTTTGCTTTCCCCTGCTTCTCTTACTCCATCTATTTCTTTATCTGTTTCCGCACAAATTCTACTGGCTTTGCTTACATTGTGATCATTATTTTCAGACAATGACTCTCTGTATTCACCCTTTTCTTTAAGGCGTGCTATCAGTCGGTCATATCCCTGCTGTATTTCCCCTTCAGATTCTTCCGGAAATTCTTCCCAGGAGGATTTTCCTGCAGCTTTGAGAATTGCAGATTCCAGTATTTTTGTCTCCGCATAATATTGTTCTTCCAACAATCTGTCTATTTCTTCGTTCTTTGTCTGTCTGTTTATTTTATTTTCCATAATCTTCAACTTTCCTTGACAATTTCTCCCCTTGGGTTCATATTAAATAATAAATGCCGTAACTGTTAAAGTTTAGTAACATAAATAAAGCAAATTACCGGGCATATCATGAACAGTAACATACTTCTAAACAGTTACTTTATTTTCAGAATGAAACAGGAGGAATCCCTATGAAACATATTGTACTTACCGGCGGCGGTACAGCCGGACATGTTACCCCAAATATCGCATTAATCCCACGTCTGAAAGAACTGGGATATGAAATTTCCTATATCGGCTCTTATGACGGAATTGAAAAAAAGCTCATCGAAGAAATGAACATCCCTTATTATGGCATCTCTTCCGGTAAACTGAGACGTTACTTTGACCTCAAAAACTTTACAGACCCATTCCGCGTATTAAAAGGATTTGGCGAAGCAAAAAAACTGTTAAAACAGTTAAAACCTGATGTAGTCTTTTCCAAAGGCGGTTTCGTAACTGTTCCGGTCGTAATTGCTGCCGGCCAGCGTAAAATCCCAACAATTATCCACGAATCAGATATGACTCCGGGTCTTGCAAATAAAATCTGTATCCCATCTGCTACAAAGGTATGCTGTAACTTCCCTGAAACAGTGAAAAATCTTCCGGCAGATAAAGCGGTCCTTACCGGAACTCCGATTCGTCAGGAATTATTAAGCGGAAACAAGGAAGCAGCCCGCAAATTCTGTGGTCTCACAGATGATAAACCTGTTCTCATGGTTATTGGCGGCAGTCTTGGTGCTGCATCTGTTAATGAAAATGTCCGCAAGATTCTTCCGGAACTTCTGAAAGAATTTCAGGTTATCCATCTGTGTGGTAAGGGAAAAATGGATGAAAGTCTCAAAGATACCGCAGGATATGTCCAGTACGAATATATCAAACAGGAACTTGCTGATCTGTTTGCCCTGGCAGATATCGTCATCTCACGTGCAGGTGCCAACGCTATCTGCGAGCTGAACGCTTTAAAGAAACCAAATCTCCTGATTCCTCTTTCCGCAAATGCCAGCCGCGGTGACCAGATTCTCAACGCCCGTTCCTTCGAACGTCAGGGATTCAGCATGGTACTTGAGGAAGAAGAAATCACAGAAAGCACACTCCTTAACTCCATTCGTGAGCTGTATCAGAACAGACAGTCTTACATCGATGCCATGTCCGAAAGTAGCCATATGAACTCTATCGAAAAAATCACAGGTCTGATTGAAGACTGCGTAAACAAATAATATAAATATGTACTGATCCAGTGTACCGGCAAGTTGATTTTCTGAACCATCTTGTGTCTGGATCAATATAGATCCTGTGCATCGCAAAGAGCATCATATTCTCTGGCAAGCCAGCGTCTCGTTCTCATAACTTTATTATTCACATTATTTTCTGTGATGTGATAATGTTCCGCAACGAGGCGCGATGGTATGCCATATACTGTTACACCGACATAGATTTCATAATCCATTCTGTTTTTCTCTCTTAATTTCTGAAATATCGTCTGCAGATATCCTGTTGCTTCCAAAGCCGCAATCATTTCATCCACTTCATCGCCACTATTTACCGTCTGATCAGCGGTCATTATAATATCATCAGAACCGACTTCATGTTGTCTGAATGCCCTTTTACAATGATCCTGCGCTTTATGATAACTGATTCTGGAAATAAAATTAGCCAGTTTCTCTTCATCATAAAAATCCACTTTTTCTCCCAGCTTGTACAGAATCTCAAATGTTTCCTGGCATACATCCTCCGCTTCATCTTTATCCTTTAAAACGGTATTGGCAACATTAACTGCACGTGAACGATATTTCCTGTAAATGCTTATAAAATCTATATTTTCCATCTTATGTACTGTGTAATGTCAAAATATCAGGACAGCTGCGCCTTTACTTTTGACAGGATCTCCTCTTTATCCTCATCAGTCAGTTCACCCGGATTCCATGTAATTCCAACATTGTCTCCTTTATATCTCGGAATCAGATGCATGTGGAAATGAAATACTGTCTGACCTGCACATTCTCCGTTATTCTGTACAATATTAAATCCATCACATTTCAGTGCTTCTGTCATTGCTGTTGCCATTTTCTTTGCAAGAATCATTACCTTTGCAGCCATTTCATCTGGTAATTCATAGATATTGGCAGCATGAAATTTAGGCAGAATCAGGGCATGTCCCTTACTTGCCGGGCCCAGATCAAGGATCACACGAAAATTCTCATCTTCATAAAGTGTTGCAGCGGGAATCTCTCCATTAGCTATTTTACAAAAAATACAATTATCCATTTTTAATCCTTCTTTCTTAATAATTGAGCCTCTGTAATCTGACAGAAGCTGAGTTAATGTGTTATTACTATTCACCGAGAATATCAGTGAATAATATCTGAATGTCGTTTTTTCGCGAATTTTTCAGGACGAAATCAGTTGCAGTCAAAAATCCGCAATGATACACTTTTCCTGAGGTGATAATATGCAGATGGAAACAACAAACCAATTAAAAAAAGATTTTAAACTTACTCTTTCCCGGCTGTCACATGAGATTCGTAATCCGATTACCCTGATCAACAGTGAGCTGCAGTTAATGGCAGCCTCCCATCCTGAGCTGTGCAGCTACAGACAATGGGACAGTCTTATGGACAATCTTGATTATGTCAAAGAATTATTAAATGAACTCTCTGATTTCAGCCATGCCCAGACAGTTAACCTGGTTTCTGTCGATCCCGCCGAGTTTCTGAACACCATTTTGTCCTGTCAGAAAAATACCCTGGATTACCTTGGTATCTCTCTGGAAACACATATAGAAAATATCTCTTCAACCATTTTACTTGACCGTGTAAAAATGCGTCAGGTTATATTTAATCTGATAAGAAATTCCTGTGAATCCATTAATCATCCCAAAGGAAAGATTACGGTAAACCTTTATAAAACAGATAGCGGCATCTGTATATCTATAAAGGATAACGGCTGTGGAATGACTCAGACACAAATGCAGAATATCTTTTGTCCATTTGTTACATATAAGCCCGAGGGAACCGGACTTGGCCTTGCTGTAACAGCAGAAATCATAAATGCCCATAACGGGCAGATTGATGTTTTAAGCGCTCCTGGAAAAGGCTCTGTCTTCTATATTTATCTGCCTTATACTCCGGAAGTATCCCGATGATATGATCGCAGCGGATGATAAAGTAATACAGCCATGATGAATCCGCAGATGAGACCACCCACATGCGCTGCATTATCTACTCCTTCGCTTGTAAATCCAAAATAAAGTGAAAATGCGACCATGATCACCACCTGTCTGGCAGAAAGATCTTCAATATGTCCTCTGCCTCTGATCACTGCATAAATCATGGCTCCCATCACTGCAAACACAGCGCCGGAAGCCCCGGCAGATACTGCAAAATCCCCGCTGTCTAATTCAAGAAAAATACACAGCAGATTTCCGCCCATTCCGCCAAGGAGATAGATCAGAAGATATTTCAGTTTTCCAACTGTACGTTCCAGTTTTCCGCCAAGTACAAAAAGTACCAGCATATTATTTCCCAGATGCTGTGGTCCAAAATGCAGAAACATACTTGTAAAAATTCTGTAGTATTCTCCCTGTATTATAGCTGGCGTATAACCTGCTCCACATTGAAGCATATGCATTGTGTCCTCTGATCCACCTGTTAATTCCACTGCCAGAAAAACAAGAATATTGATCAGAATAAGGAACACTGTGACTGGCTGTTTTTTTAATTCTTCCAAAATTTACCTCTTTCTATAGCAATTCCAGTATTTTATGAAATTGCTATAATCAGGAATCATATATCGACAAGCTTATTGTATCAGACATATTGTGTTTTTTCAAAACATTTATGGCAGAAAAATGTATCTCGCCTGGGCAAAATCTACTTCATCTTCTGGTTCAAGCCGATATTCTTCATCTGGCAAAAGCAGTCGTCCGTTTACGGCTGTTCCATTTCTTGAATTCATATCTGTAAGATAGTATGCATCCTCCTTTTTTCTTATTTTTGCATGGATACGGCTTACTGTCGGCAGACTGATCACTGCGTCACAGGCAGTTTCCAGCTTTCCGATTACCGTCAGATCTTCATTTATATAAATAGTTGCCAGTTCTCCCGGTTCTTTGCTTACCAGACTGGCCGGTCCGGATACTGCTCCTGCTGACAATACTACTGTCTCTCCATAATCTGCATGCAACTGCGATGATTTCGCGACTGGTTTATTGGTTGATTTCACAACTGACTTGATGGTGTTCTGGCTCTGATCAGTCTGGTCTGTTGGTACTTTTCCGGTTATCCCTTTGGGTTTGTCTCGTTCTTCTTCCCTTCCTTGCCGTAATGCTCCAGGTTTTTTCTTTATTTTCGAAACATATACAAACAGCATCACACAAGCCACAAGAACAATAATAATCCCAAGTATTGTTCCTGTTTCCAGGTAAGGCAGATATCCCATCAAAGTTATTGCGGTTATTCCACATAGCAGTATTGCTGCCAGTACAATAACACCTGTCTTTTGGGGCAGACTAAGTCTTTTTGATTTTTCCCCGTCCCTTACAAATTCCTGATTTATTTCTTCGTTTTCCCAGAAGCCCTCTTCCTCCGGGTTAAAATCTTCTGATTCCTGTCTCTGCTCTGATTCTGTTTTCATTTGTTCTGCTTTGGTTGTTGTCGTACCCTGCTGCCCCTGGGTTTTGTATAGTTCTTCCTTGATATGTTCCAGATGGAAACTGTCTTCCATCGCTCTTTTGTATACGCCATACCCAAGGATTACCGCATCCTGATCCTGATGGTCAATCTTCGGAAGAATATATTCTGTCAAAAACTGAAACTGTTCTTTAATGTCTTTCTCATATCCTGGCATCATGCAGAAATAAATTTCCTGCTTTTCAATATCTGTATAAATATATTCCGGTGATATGATAAATTGTCCTGGATTCATCAGATATTCCGCCGCATCCTCCATTGCTTTGACAAAGCCTCCAAAGATGAGGCGAAGATCTTCTACTCCCATCTTCTTCTCTTCATATAAAACACTTAATGCCTGTTTTGAGGTAATATCGAAATAGACCAGAAAACGTCCATCCATCCCCTGTATTCTGCATTTTAGAAGAGATGGAATCACATTTCCCACCAACATTCTTACCTGATAAGAATCAGTATTTATTTCATCTTCCCCATATAAGATCAGGTAATTATGGTTCATATCTCTTTTATATTCCGCCCGCATACTAATCCCCCATCCCCTTTAGAATGGCAGCTGCCGCCCTGAGTTTACGAATATGTTTTACAGGATTTATGACAGAAGAAGTTCCTTCTGTTCTTAAATGCCACTTCATATTTCCATAGGAAGAAATCGTATCAAGATCATATGTCACCTGCACTTCTTTTCCAACATTTGTCTGTGTACTTAAATTCTCTGCTCCGAAAAATCCTATACTCCCCAGTTCTTCGCTTCGCATTCTTGCAGTGTCATATATCTGTCCATTCTTTTTAATACCTTCCATACTTCCACTGATTGCTGACTCATATGCCGCAGCTGTAAGCCAGGCTCTGTTATGTACAAAAAAGCTCAGATAGATAAGCCCCATAAGCGTCAGCAGGATCAACGGCATTACACATGCCGTCTCCACAGTCAGGCTTCCTTTCCGGACACAATTATAGTTCTCTGTTCTGGCTGTTTTATCATCCCGGTGAAATACTCCCGATCTGTTATCTATATTTAAATTACCCTTCATATCAGAATTCCTCCCAAATATCCTGCCAGTAAAAACGGAACAAATGGTATTTCCGTATTTCCTTTTCTATGAAAAAATATCATCGTAATTCCCGCCCATACAGCACTGCATATCAGGGATAAGAAAAGCATCATAAAAAATTCTTCAGCACTCATCACTGTACCTAATGCCATAATAAGCCATCCATCTCCCATTCCGACAGCTCCCTCTGTAATAATACTTATTCCCACAAAAATCAGTCCTGTTCCTGCACATACCAGAAAATCCAATGCGGCACTTCTGCTGCATATTGTCCATAAGATTCCACTCCCTGCAAATACCGCAATAAGCAGTAATGAAACCTGTTTTTTCCGAATATCTATCCAGGAATTCACTCCCAGAAATGCGATCACACATGCTTCCCTTATATTATTTATTTCCATATTTTTCACCTGTCTGCTTTTTATTTATTATGTGTAACTGTTCACTTTGTTCTTTATTATCCGCATCTGCTACATGCACTCATTCCCGAGACAGAGGATGCCTTTACCAGCCTTACAGACCTTTTCAAACCACTACATGATTCCAGATTATGATACCTGTTTCCCTGTTCTGTGACATATACTACTCCTGCCGGATTCTGCCCTCTGCTGCATGTTTCGCATGCAGAATAATGTTCCCCATACTGATTGCTTGCAGACCGGACAGAACTTCCCGGAATCTGTTTCAATGACACATTCAGATAACTGCAGCCGGGATTTTGATGATAGACACTTCCGGAAGCAGTCACATATACCATCTGTTCTATCTCTCCCTGTTCGCCTCCATTGTCAGGAAATTCTGTTCCTGTCCATGCATGAACTTTCACATGGTTATAGACCACCACTCCCGGCAGTGGTACTAGCCCTCCAAAAGATTTATATGTGTAAACATCCGGAATCGTAATATCCTCCACGCCGCTTTCTCCCGTAATATAAGCATACATTCCTGCCTGTTTCGCCCGGTTACATAAATCAGACAAATGCTCCGTCTGCAGCTTATATATATCCATAAAAGAGATCAGTGTAACCATTCCAAGAAAAAACAACGGAAGAACAAGTGCGGTTTCTACCGCCATACTTCCTTTTTTCAGAAAAGAGGTGCACAAAGATGCCTTTACAGAACGAACTTCTCTGGAGTTTTTCTGCAATTTTGCCATCTGAACCTCCCGGCTTTTCTTCGGGGATAAAAAAGCCAGGAAAATTTCTTTTAGAGAGCTTTTTCTCCTTTCATAGATTATCTTTTCTTTCATTCCGATTTCATCAATGCTTTTGTTTTCCTTCTGTAAAAACATCTTTTTGCACCTCTTTTCTTAAAATCCCCATTATTATGATGTCGTAACTGTTCAGTACCTTCACAGTTACGAGTCAAAATCCATTAAAAATCGCCTTCGGCGATGGGATTTTGACTTGTATGTCTCGGGATTTTGGCATGTTCATGCCAAAACACCTCGCGGGATAGTAGACTGCTGAATAGTTACATGATGTCAATAATAAAAAGAGAGTAATCTACACTATTGCTAAAGAAAATCAAACAACAATCCCAAACTCATTCTCTTATTCATAACAATACTGACGTATTATATGAAACTCTTTTTTCTTGTTCGCTTTTACATCTGCAAATGCCTCCAGTGCCACCACACAGGAATCCATATTAAAATGTGCTCTTCCTTTATTTCTTATTGTGTTCTCTATCATATCCATAGCCCTTATCACTTTCTTTTCCTTGGAAACAGACAATACCAGAACCTGAATATAGTCCTCATAGGACATCCCATGGTCATTATTTTTTCGCATAGAATCCAGTCCTTCCATCAGATTTCCCAAATTGGCCAGAGATATCTGCCAGTCTGCTGAAGTCTTCACAAGCGGAATCTTACCTCCTGCAAAAAGTTCTCTCACATCCAGTACGCTTTCTGCAAATGCCCAGCATAAAAGCAACGCTGTTTCTATCACTACAGCTGCCGGCGGAACCAGAAATCCTGCTGCAATCGCAGATGCAAGAGCCTGTGCCTCTGTTCTTTTTACATTATCAGCCATCAGGCAGGCAAAGTTTACTCCCTCTCTGATAAACAAAAGTTTCGATGCCACAGATTTCAGATTATCCATATCCTCATCTTTTCCTGCAAAGATATATTCCATTTGATATGCCAGACCTTCTTTGGACGAATCCATATAATTTCCCAGATGATTCATCAGATATTGTTGGAACAAAACCTGGGAAGTATAGCTATTATCTGCGATCACTCCATCCGGCATCTCCATTCCCTGTTGTAACTGTCTCCCGGAAACTAGCGTGTTTTTACTTATTGTACGTGTAGAGACTTCACATCCGGATGGCAGAACCAGTTCCAACACTCCCATCTTCATAACTCTTTTTATCACAGTAATCGGATTATTCACCGGATTCTGCTGTGCCGGTGCCGGCTGTGTTGTCTGTGTATCTCCACTTCCAAATTGCTGATCTGACGAAGCATTTTCCTGTTGCTGTTTCTTAGCCGCCTCTTCTGCGGCCTGCTGGCTTTTCTGAGATGCCTGATTCATTTCAGAATCATATCTGTCGATCGATCCTCCTGTCTCTGCCTGACTTGCTTTCAGATTCGCTTCTTCTGTTTTCTTTTCGCGATCAGACATTCTGTTAAGAAGGGCCTGTACTCCCTGACTTCCAAGAGTTTCCTGCATATACTGCACGATCTGCTGATAAAAAACTTCTCCGTTATTATCTGTCAGAAGCCGGTATCCGGTAAGCCCGCTATGCTCCAGACTAAGTTTCTGACTATTCTGCTTTAATACCGGTTTCATATAGGATTCCAGATTGTCACAGATTTTCGCAAGATTCAGCTGTCCGCCTCCCATAGAACCATCAAGTGCAAACAGATCATAGTCTTCAAGAAGCTTCTTATCATACTGTCCAAACACTGAATACAGTCCAATATCCATGCTGTTCAGAATCTGCGTTCTGGCAGATGCCATCCGCACAGATTCAATACTTGTACATACCAGAGATAAAAGCAGACTAAGTATCAGTGCCAGAAATACTGTAATGCTTCCTCTCATTTCTTTATGATTTCTCATGCAGGAAGTACACCTCCTTCTCTTTCTCAATACATTATTGCACAACTAACTATAAGTTCCTGTGCCTGCACAGTTGAACTCCCAAACAATGTATTGGTTAAATAGAATTACTCTGTTTGGCGATCTTTGAAAGAATGCTCTGCACCAGTTCGGTCAGCTGCTCTTTGAAAATGATGACAAGTCCGATCAGGACTACCAGAATTAAAATGATCTCTACAACACCTACAGCGTCCTCTTCCTCCACGAATCTTCGTATTAATTCGTTTTGATTTTTTATTTTCCATATCAATCGTCCCATCTTTTCCTCCGTATGTCTCATATCTTCTTTCCTTTATCATGTTCCATAAAATGACAGAAAGGCCGGAATCATAACGATTGCCATCACGACCATCAGCATCATGATCATCGGTACCAGAAGCTTTGTTGCGGCAGCTTCTCCGAGAACACGTGCCTTTCTCTTGCGTTCTTCCCAGGCCTCCATAGACTCTCTTTCGAGCATATCAGCCATCTGTCTGCTGCCCTTCTGAAGATTTTGGATGAGAAGTGTGGCAAAAGTTTTATATTTCGCCTGTCCACATCTTTCTCCGAATCTTCTGTACGCCTCACTCTCAGAAACTCCGCTTTCCATTTCATAACAAACGATTCGTATCTCATCATACGCCGGTCTTGGCTTCGATTTTTTCTTTCTGCTATAATCCAGCGAAATTTTCTGAAATGCCTTCCTTACAGTCATTCCCGCCTGAACCAGAAGTGTAAATTTCATGATCAGCCCGGGGTAATCCATCAGAAGTTCTTCATACCTTTTTTGAATCTGAACCTGTTCTTCCCTTCCCTTCATTACAAGAATTGCCATCGCCGCAACAAGAAACAAACCTGTCAGGAGCATTCCTGAAGTATCCGCAGGGCTTTCCCACTGTATCTTTTTTCCATCCAGCTTATCCGGAAGGTAATAATAATCCGGATCGTTTTGCTGCTCATTATATCGTGTCACTGCCTCCGCCAGATCTTTCTGCGCCTGCTCTTCTCTGGTCAGTTTCTTATCCTGTTTCGGTTCTTCCTGTTCTTCCAGTTCTTTTTCTGGTACCTGTATGTACATGGAGACCGGCTCTTCTCCATCCACGGATACCATAAATTCCTTCTCATATGATCCTGTATCCTCCTTTTCCAGACGGTATCCCTGAGGATACACTTGTCTGCCATTTCCCGCGGTAAGGATCATTCCAAGTAAATTCCCGGATATTGCCACCACCATGAATAGCCTGATTCCTTCTTTTCCTCCAATCCCGGAAGATGGAATCCACCCTTTTTTCCACCCGGCCAGTGCACACAAAAGTATGATAAAAATGACAATATGTACCCACATTTGTACTGTCACACCTCAATATCTACGATCTTTCTGCCAAGCCAGTATGCCGTAGCATAAATAGCAAGACAGATACTCATTGCTGCAATTCCAAAGGGATTTCCATAAAGAACACTTAAGAAGCCCGGCGAGGTCAACTGTAAATACATAATGATACCCGCAGGCATAAGACTCATGATCATTTGCTCCGATTTCTTGGCAGCCAGAGTTGCTTCGATTTCTTTTTTTACATCGATCTTATCTCCCAGCATGCGCGCTACTTTCTGAATCACACGATTCATATCACCACCTGTACGCTTGGCTGCATAAAACACTGATGCAAAATTCTCGATATCTTCCACCTGACTTCTTGACCCCAGATCCAGAAACAATTCCTCTAAAGGAACACTGATATGCTGCTGACTTTCAATGTAGCGAAATTCTTCTACAATATCAGTTCCTTTTCCGTATAACCGCTCCAGATCCCTGACACAGGTCTTTATTGCGCTTTCCACGGAATATCCTGCCTGAACCGCAACACTCAGAGAGGTTAGCGCATCCTTAAACTGGTAATTCAGCTTCTTTCTTCTTTCCCTGATCATACGGTTCTGCTGCCATTTCAGATAAAATACTAACGCCGGAAGCATAAGAAGCAGTACCCAGGCACTTCTGTAAAAAAGATAATCTGCCACAGCACAAAGTCCCGCTGCCTGTCCTGTATATTTCATAAATTCCTTCACCGTAAAATGATAATGACCATAGTCCCGTTTCAAATAACGTTGCTCTTTTTCTTTCCCTTTCATAGTTCAATCCCCGCTCTTTTTAGTTTTTCCACATTGAGGAGGGAAGCAGTCTTTACCAGTCCTTTTCCCTCCTGCCATTGATACAATGGCCGAATCTGGATTTCTCCATTTTCGAAACCACACACTTCGGTTACCTCTAATAGCTTTCTTGATTTATCTCTCATTCGTCCCAGATGTACCAGAATATCCACACCGGATGCAATCTGTCTCCTGATAGCTTCCAATGGAAGGTCAACACCCATAAGAACCATTGTTTCCAGACGGGATAGCATGTCTCTGGCAGAGTTGGCGTGGGCAGTTGACAGCGACCCTTCATGCCCTGTATTCAATGCCTGAAGCATATCCATTGCCTCTCCGCCTCTGACTTCTCCCACTATAATCCTGTCAGGGCGCATTCGAAGTGCTGATTTGATCAGATCCCTGATCGTAACTGACACTGCACCCTCCATGTTGGCCATCTTTGCTTCCAGACGTACCAGATTATTTATCCCCCTGATGCGAAGCTCTGCATTATCTTCAATCGTGATCAGTCTTTCATCTTTGGGAATATATTCTGACATAGCTGCAAGAAATGTAGTTTTACCGCTTCCGGTTCCACCGCCTATGACCATGGAATACCTCGCTTTTACAAGTTTCTGCAGAAAATCTGCGCATTCTTTGGTAATGCTTCCCAGCGCAATCAACTTTTCCATTGTAATGGGGTGTTCGGGGAAACGCCGTATCGTAAGGATCGGACCGTTTAACGCTACCGGGTAGATTACTGCATTGACTCTGGAACCATTCTCCAGTCTGGCATCCACAATTGGCATAGATTCATTAATCACGCGGTTACATTTACCTACGATCTGCTGAATCACATCTTCCAGCTTTTCGGCAGACGTAAAGCTTTTATGCCATCTGATCAGTCTGCCGTCCCGCTCCACAAAAATCGTGTCAGGTCCATTTACCATAATTTCAGTAACTGTCTCATCATCCACCAGTTCCTGCAAAACATCCAGTTTACGCACAGAATAAAACAGTTCCTGACGAAGCTGCACTTTTTCTTTCAGTGCAAGACGGATATCCTTCATCTGATTCAGGATCAGTTCATCAATTACATCAAGAATCTCTTTATCTGATAACTCTCTCGACAGATCCAGTTCCTCCATTAACATCTGGCGCAAAGTTCTAAATACATCTTTATTCATCCTTTTTCCTTTCTCAGAAGGTTTCTCACATAATCTCCCAGTTCACTCCACATCAACTGTTCAATATATCCTGACGGCGGACCGGTCATCATATGAAAAGGAGGAGTGATCTTCTCTGTCTTTTCCAGTATCTGAGGATAATCCCAGATTCGGACCAGATTTTCAAACTGGGCAATCTTACACTGTGAAACTGTATCAGACAACACCGGCATATAAATCTTCTTACACATATCCAGAAGCTGGAAATTCTCGTCAATCCCACATCCTATATCCAGCACGATCATCTCATATGAACTATCAAGCATGATCATCTGCAAAAGCCTTTCCCAGTCCTGCCAGGCTGTTGTGTGAATGTCTGCCGGCATTTGCACAGGCGGTATATAATCCAGATTGTTTATAGTCTGTATCATACTATTCATCTTATAGAGAAGATTCTGGTTATCCTGCCGCACATAATAAAGAAGATCACTTAAATTATGCGCAAATCCCTTTCCCATCAGTTCTTCAAACCCGGAATATTCCTCCAGATTCAGATAAAGGACTGCCCTGTCTTTGGCAAGTATCTGTCCAAGTGTCAATGCAAAAGAAGTTTTCAGGCAACGCCCCAACGGAGAAAAAACTCCAATAAGCTCTGTCGTCTTTTTTAAGACCGCAAGCTGATCAGATACTGTCTTTTTTTCAGCACCATAACATGCCATCACTTCCCGAAGTACATCCGAAGAAGACTGGTACTTATACACGCTCGGATACTGGTCAAGTTCCGGAGGATGTACCCCCTCCGATAAAATAATGACCTTTCCGATATCCATTTCCCGGACTTCACGGCACATTGCGCGCCCGGAAATCAGCAGCAACTCTATATGTGTATGTTTCCCATAGGCAATCAGCTTCTCCACAGTTGTAAATGCCTGTATTTCAAATGGAATATTCTTTTTCTGATTTAAATAGTCCATAAAATTCAGCGCATAATCCACTTCCAGATCACATACTGCAAAAATATTTCTTTTCAATAGATACCTCCTGCATATAACAGCACGCTTACAAAAACAGGAATCGTAAAGTGGAAATTCTCCGGTGCAGAAATATCTTTACTCCGATAAGGAGTGATCTTTCCCGTACTCACTGTATTCTCTGCATATTTTATAAAATAAAGAATCCGTTCACAGAAATTGTGATTGAAGATCAGAAGCACAACAGCAATACATGCGCCTGCCAGAAAAGAAAAAAGAATACATTTCCAGATAGCCCCAAGGCCCATTACTCCTCCCAGTGCACAAAACAACTTAATGTCTCCCGCACCCATCATTCCGAAAATGAACAGAACGATAAGAAACAAAGGCATTATACTTCCCACAGCGAAATAGCTTATTCCTGCAATTCCTTTTCGCCAGATACATCCGGTCAGCCCCAGAATCAGAGAGAACAAGATCCATCCATTATCAACTTTCGCAGCGCGAATGTCCATAATCATGGCTACTGCGGCAACTACTACAGGAAAAAGGTGAAAAAATCCATATCGTATCACCTCCCATCTTAGATTTTTCTCATAACTGCTTATTCTTTCGTTTTTTATAAAAATTAAAAGTGGAATTTACCGCCGAACTAGCGGGATTGAATTACCAGAAGAACTCTGGTGAATATTATTATAGGACCGGACAATCGATTTGTCCAGTCCTATTTTTTGTCGAATTTCTAAAATAATTATAAAATGATTACTTAGTATACAACTTCTATTTTGCATCCTTCCGGTGCCAGGATGATACCATCTTCTGTGTCTTTTACTACACTTCCGCCCGCAACAGAAGAAACCTCATGAATATTTCTGAGAAGATATGTTATTCCCGGATTCTCTCTGGAAGCTTCCAATGTAAGTTTATTTCCTTCTTTTACAGCATTTACTGTAAATGCATCTTCGCCCTTACGTGTCACAACTTTGCAGGAGCCTTTACCATTCAGCTCATAAACCTGAATCTGTACATCTTTCTCCAGTTCATAATCTGCGGTTGTATCCACTGCGCCGATCGGAAGCAGTGTATTCTCTCTTACAAATACCGGTAATGAGAAGAAGTCATAATCTTCCGCATACCATCTGCCGCCTTCTTTCACTTCGCCGCTTAACAGATGAGTCCATTTTCCATTTGGAAGATAATATTCTACATGACCTTCTTTGTTAAAGATCGGGGCAACCAGAATGCTGTCACCCAGCATATACTGCATATCCAGATATTTTGTCGCAGGATCATCATTAAATTCCATGATCATCGCTCTCATGGACGGAATACCTGTCTTATGTGATTTCACAGCCATGGAATACAGATATGGCATTAATCTTAATTTCAGTTTTGTAAATTTACGGCACACATCTACCGCTTCATCATCAAACAGCCACGGTACACGATAGCTCTTGGATCCGTGGAGACGGCTGTGTGTGGAAAGAAGGCCAAACTGCAGCCAACGTTTGTATACATCCGGCGCTGCTGTCATTTCAAATCCACCCATATCGTGGCTCCAGAAGGAGAATCCGGATAAGGTAAATGACAGACCACCTCTTAAGCTCTCAGCCATGGAAGCATATGTTGCAGAGCAGTCACCTCCCCAGTGAACCGGGAACTGCTGTCCGCCTGCTGTCGCACTTCTTGCGAAAAGGATTGCTTCTCCTTCTCCCTTTACTTCCTTCAGAAGACCAAATACTGCCTTGTTGTAGAGGTATGTATAATAGTTATGCATGGAAACCGGATCAGAACCATCATAATATTTCACATCAATCGGGATTCTCTCACCAAAGTCTGTCTTGAAGCAGTCAACGCCGGCATCAAGCAAAGTTTTCAGTTTATTTGTATACCATTTCGTTGCTTCCGGATTTGTAAAATCAACCAGTCCCATTCCAGGCTGCCAGTTATCGATCTGTTTTACTCCTCTTCCATCTGCACGCTGTACCAGGTAACCTTTTTCCATTCCTTCTTTGAAGAATGCAGTTCCCTGCGCAATATAAGGATTAATCCATACGCAGATCTTCAGACCTTTATCTTTGTAGCGTTTCAGCATTCCCGGTACATCAGGGAAAATTCTCTCATCCCATTCAAAATCGCACCAGTGAAGTTCTTTCATCCAGAAGCAGTCAAAGTGGAATACATTTAACGGAATATCTCTGTCAGCCATTCCCTGGATAAAGGAGTTTGTCGTGTTTTCATCATAATTAGTTGTAAAGGATGTAGAAAGCCATAATCCAAAGGACCATGCCGGTGGCAGTGCCGGTTTTCCGGTAAGGTCTGTATATGTCTCAAGCACACCTTTGATATCATCACCATAGATTACATGATAGCGGATTTCTTCACCTTTTACAGAAAATCCTACGTTCTCTACTTTCTCACTTGCAACTTCAAAAGAAACATTGTCGCTGTGATCTACAAATACACCGTAATGTTTGCTAGTTACATAAAATGGAATATTCTTATAGGAAATCTGAGATGCAGTACCACCGTCTTCATTCCATACATCCACTACCTGTCCATTCTTTACAAATGCTGTAAATCTTTCTCCAAGTCCGTATACGCATTCTCCCGGATCAAGAGAAAGTTCTGCTACCATATATGGCTGATACTGTGCTGCCATATAGTTTGGTTCCGGGAATTTGGTCAGTGTTGCTCTGTCATACTGCATATATCCCAGATTACGGAATCCGATACCGGTAAGAACCTTTCCATCAGCCTCATAAGTGATCTTAAAATCTTTCAGATCTACTCTTACTGTCATTCTGCCCGCTTTCATAACAGCTTCAGCATCTGTGATCTCTACTTCTGTCTCCTGCGGATCCTCATTCAGTTCATATCTTGGCTCACCCTTAATATATCCCTGATAATGATAGCTTCTGACACTGATGATATCCTTACGCACAGAAGTGAATTCTGTAGTAATCGTTCCTACATCAAGAGCGCCGCCTCTGTCATTGATCTCTCTAAACGGAGAAACAATTCTCATTCCTCCCGGAATTACTTCTGCTGTAAAAGCCTGCATTGCATAAGATGCATTGGCACGTTCATTCTTCTCCCAGTAACCTTCTGTGAATTTCATTCCTGATCCTCCTCGTTTTAATCTCATAAATCACGCATTGACAAATTGATACACTAACTTTTTATTGACAATTCTCTTTCAAACTGTTGCTTTTTGATATTTTCAATATAATCGATGTTATGTGCATTGTCAACATTTTATTTTGTATTTTCATCATTTTTATTGTAGGTTTTCTTCATAACCTAAGTCAAATAAAAAAACTGCCCTTTTCTCATGATATCCAAAAGACAGTTTCTGTTCACTCCGTTCTCAGTAACACGCTTCGCGATACACAGAATTTATGCTATTCGCAATCCGCTTCCACTACGTGACTCTACACAGAATATTTTCTTTTCACTCTATTGTCAGTTCTTCTATGTTATTCTATCTCTTTTTTACACTTTCTCTCTCTATCAGCTGCACCTTTGTTTTATAAATATAAGGCATACATGATTCCCCCTGTATCAGTCTCATCAGAATCTCCACCGCCATATTTGCCTTTTCCTCTACGTCAATTTTCATGGTCGTAATCGTCGGATATACAATAGTCGCAAACACATCATCATCTATTCCTGCTACAGAAATATCTTCCGGCACTTTTACATCATTTCTGTGAAGAAAAGAAATCATCTCCGCTGCATTTTTATCTGTGGAAAAGAGCAGCGTTGTATCTGTTCCTGCATATTTCAGCAATTCCCCATATACCATCTGTCTTCCTTCTGTTTCTGTCGGAAGTAACTTCATCTCCAGCTCACAGCTTTTCCTGTCTGCTGTTTTCTTTGCTCCCTGATATCTACGATAGTCAGCTCCATGAACGGCATTTGCCAGATATATGATTTTTTTTGTCCCATTGGAAATCAGATATTCACTCATCTCGGCTCCGGCTTTTTCATCTTCGGAAGTCACAAGATAAAACTTCTCTTCCTCTTTCGGAATTTCTCCCATATCTATGGAAACCATAGGCTTATCCGAAAGCCCCGAGATTTTTTTACAGTATGCAAAAGGCATAGAAATCGTAATAATCCCGTCTACGTTCCATCCAAGTGTCATTTTCTCAATTTCTTCTACATTCTTATCCGAAAAAATCATGATATAATATCCTTTTTTTCGCAAAAGCTCCTCCAGCTTACCAATAATCCGTCCGTAAAAAGGACTTTCATATGCAGAGCCTCTGGCAAATGCAGGCGTATTGATCAAAATGCTGATAATTTTAGAGCTTTTATTAGTAAGCGCATTTAATCCCAGCCTGGGAATATAGTTGTTTTCTGCAAGCAGTTTTTCCACTTTTTCTATTGTATTTGCAGAAACGCGTGCCGTCTTTTTGTGCAGCACATTAGATACCGTTGTTGTGCTCACCCCTGCCATTTCCGCAATTTCTTTAATCGTAACCATTTTTATCTGTCCCCTTACTTCCTTCGATAATATGCTACATGAACAACAAGTAATGTCAAGTACCTCACAAGCCAGTGTGCCGTTTCATAAATACCTATATCAATTACGTGGTATAGTTATTTGGAAAGCGTTATGCCAGTAGCATATAAACAATACTCAGTATACTACATATATCTCCAAAATAGCCACATATATCTTGCATAAACCAGAAAGTTTGTGGTAATATTCTCAAAAAATAAATGCTTTACCCGTATATTATCAGCCATTGACTGACATAATTTTCATACAACAGGAGGTAGTAATATGTGCACAGCAGCAACTTATAAAACAAAAGATTTCTATTTCGGCAGAACTCTCGATTACGAATTTTCCTACGGTGACGAAATCACCATCACACCAAGAAACTATCCATTCCATTTCCGCCATTCAGACAAAGTCTTGGATAACCACTATGCAATCATTGGCATGGCACATGTTGCCGGTGATTATCCCCTTTATTATGATGCTATTAACGAAAAAGGACTCGGAATGGCAGGCCTGAACTTCGTCGGAAACGCTGTTTACGCAGAACCCGTATCCGGAAAAGAAAACGTTGCCCAGTTTGAATTTATCCCATGGATTCTCAGCCAGTGTGCCACATTAGAAGAAGCACGCCAGAAACTCTCCACCATGAATCTCACCAACACCCAGTTCAGCAAAAACTTCCCTTGCGCCCAGCTCCACTGGATCCTTGCAGATGCTTCTGGCTGCATCGTAATCGAATCCATGAAAGACGGTCTTCACATTTACGATAACCCGGTAGGCGTACTGACAAACAACCCGCCATTCCCACAGCAGATGTTCCAGCTAAACAACTACCAGGGACTATCCCCACGCCAGCCACAAAACACCTTTGCCCCAGGCCTGAACCTCCAGTCCTACAGCCGCGGCATGGGTGCCCTCGGCTTGCCGGGAGACCTCTCCTCCGCCTCCCGCTTCGCCAAAGTAGCCTTCACCAAAATGAATTCCAGATCCGGTGAAACCGAGTCAGAAAGCGTCAGCCAGTTCTTCCACATCCTCGGCTCCGTAGACCAGCAGAGAGGTTGCTGCGAAGTAACAGAAGAAAAATACGAAATCACCCTCTACACCTCCTGCTGCAACGCCACCAAAGGAATCTACTACTATACAACCTACGAAAACCACCAGATTTCCGCCGTAAACATGCATCATGAAAATCTCGACACTACTACATTAATCCGCTATCCAGTTCTTACAGAACAAAATATAAATTTTCAAAACTAACTTATCCCAAAAACGGCTGCCCAGATACCTCCAAGTACCCGGCAGCCGTTTTTCTCATTTTCATTCCCAGCTCTCCTCATAAATCTCCCCATACCCCAAACACCGTAAATCCATCCCACAATCCCCCAACTACCCACTACCGAAAAAAAGCCACCGCAATCCGCGGTGACTTTTTTAACCCAACCTGGCAAATCCGCCAAGTTAGTTTATTCCCACATAAAAAACCTCGCGCTCCTAAAAGAAGCGCAAGGGGTGTCCAGAGGGGACGCTGCTCAAGCGTCCCCTTTGGGAACTTCCCTTTGGGGTTTTCCTTACATTTACCAAAATGTAACCCTATATCTCTTTATGACTCGTAACTCGAAGTCGTGCCATAGCTCTCGACAGCGCCAGCTGATTCATATGATACTCCTGAATACTCTGCTTCTGTCTCAACTGCTCCTCTGCTCTTTCCTTCGCTTCCTGTGCTCTGCGGATATCGATCTCCTCCGGACTCTCTGCTGTCAGGCAGAACAGTTTCGCACGGTTATTGATCATCTCTACAAACCCACTGCTCACAGCCAGAACATGCTTTGTACCATCTGCTTCCTCGAAACGCATTTCCCCAGGAATGATAGCCGCAACGATATTCTCATGCTGTGCCAGAAAAGCCTGCTCGCCGTCAACAGCCGGAATGGTCAGAGTCCTGGCACGTCCTGCAAATGCCAACTTATTACTGGCATAAATCTCAAGACCAAATGTGTCTGCCATATGAAGTCTCCTTATTCAATCCTTGTTTCACTTTTCAACTATCACTTTAGCATTCCTTTTGAACGCTCTGACTTAAACATGATGAAAACCTGAAACTTTACGCCTGACCCATCTCAGCTTTAGCTTTCTCGATAACATCCTCAATTGTACCAACATTGAAGAAAGCATTTTCCGGATACTGATCCATCTCACCATCAACGATTGCCTTGAATCCACGGATGGTTTCTTTCAGAGGAACATATTTACCCTTGATACCTGTGAAGTTCTCAGCTACATGGAATGGCTGGGAAAGGAACTTCTGGATCTTTCTTGCACGGAATACAGTGCTCTTATCTTCTTCAGAAAGCTCTTCCATACCAAGAATAGCGATGATGTCCTGAAGTTCTTTATACTTCTGAAGGATTTCCTGTACTTTACGTGCTACTTCATAATGTTCTTCACCAACAACATCCGGCTCAAGGATACGGGAAGTAGATTCCAGCGGATCAACAGCCGGATAAATACCCTGCTCTACGATCTTTCTGGAAAGAACGGTTGTTGCATCCAGATGAGCGAATGTAGTTGCAGGAGCCGGGTCAGTCAGGTCATCTGCTGGTACATAGACAGCCTGTACAGATGTTACAGAACCATCCTTAGTAGAAGCGATACGTTCCTGAAGTTCACCCATCTCAGTAGCCAGTGTAGGCTGATAACCTACGGCTGAAGGCATACGTCCAAGAAGGGCGGAAACCTCGGAACCGGCCTGTACAAAACGGAAAATATTATCAATGAAAAGAAGCACATCTCTGTGTTCTTCATCTCTGAAGTATTCGGCCATTGTCAGTCCGGTTTCAGCAACACGCATACGGGATCCCGGCGGCTCGTTCATCTGTCCGAACACTAAGGCTGTTTTTTCAAGAACGCCGGACTCCTTCATTTCTGACCATAAATCGTTACCTTCACGGGAACGCTCTCCAACACCTGTGAAAATGGAATATCCGCCATGCTCTGTAGCAATGTTCTGGATCAGCTCCTGGATCAGGACTGTCTTACCAACACCGGCACCACCGAACAGACCGATCTTACCACCTTTTGCATATGGTGCAAGAAGGTCGATAACCTTAATACCTGTTTCCAGGATTTCTACAGCCGGTTTCTGATGTTCGAAATCCGGCGGATCTCTGTGGATGACCCATTTCTGTTCTCCCTCAAGGGAAGGACCGTCATCTACTGTATCACCAAGTACGTTAAATAAACGTCCCAGTGTCTTATCACCTACAGGAACCTTAATGCCGCTTCCTGTGGCGATGACTTCTCTGTCACGCTGTAAGCCTTCGCTTGCGCTCAGCATAATGCAGCGTACCATATTGTTTCCCAGATGATGGGAAACTTCCATTACACATCTTTTACCGTTGTTCTCTACCTCAAGGGCATCCTTGATCTCAGGAAGATTTCCATCTTCAAAAACAACGTCTACAACAGGTCCCATAACCTGTACAATTTTACCTTTGTTCATCGTCGTCACTTCCTTTTTTGTGCTTTTGCACCGCTGACAATCTCAGTGATTTCCTGTGTGATGGCAGCCTGACGCGCACGGTTATACTCAATGGATAACTCCCTGAGCATCTTCTTTGCACTGTCCGTAGAGGACTGCATTGCCATCATTCTGGCATTATTTTCACTGGCATACGCTTCTACAAGACATCCATAGATCAGACCGGTCAGGTAATTTGGGATCATGGTATTCAGAAGTACATCGGCTGATGGTGACAGCACGATTTCCTCCTGTGGCATATCCGCAAGCATTGCCTGATTTGGCAGGAACTCTGCTTTCTTCAATGGAAGAAGCTGCATATTCACCGGCTCCATGGCAACTGCACTCTGCATCTCCGTATAGAAAATACGGACTTCGTCCAGTTCTCTGTCCAGGAACGCTCTGACAATCTCCTCTGAGATCAGACGCGCTCTGTGCATGGTCGGTTTCTGTACTGTATATGGAAAGTTCTCTGCGATATCCATATGTTTCTTCGTGAAATACTGACGGCCTACCATACCCAGCACATAAAGCTTGCAGTGCTCATGCTCTGCCATAAACTGTTCTGTTATTTTCTGGATATTATGGTTATAGGCACCTGCCATACCTTTATCACCGGTAACTACGATACAGCCGATCTTACGGTCTTCCTCTGCGATTTTATGACGGATACTGAAAAAAGGATGCTCTGTATCCGGCATATGACGCAGGATTCGGGAAATTGCCGCCTGCATATTATAGTAATACGGTTCTGTATCGGACAGGATTCTTTTGGCCTTCTGCATCTTGGATGAAGAAATCATATACATGGCATTGGTGATCTTCATGGTGTCCTGAATGCTTTTCATTCGAGTCTGAATCTCTTTCGTACTGCCCATATCAACACCTACCTGCTCTTATCTGCAAATTCTTCTGCCACTTTCACGATCTTTTCTGCCAGTTCATCCGGAAGCTGTCTCTTCTCCTCGATCTCTCTTCCGATTTCCGGATAAGCACTGTCAAAGTAGTCCAGCATATCTCTCTGATACTTCTTCATCTTCTTAGTTTCCACGTGCATCATTGCCTTGTGTGTTGCCGCACAAAGAGTGATGACCTGTTCATGAAGACTTAACGGGCTTGAAAGCGGCTGTTTCAGAAGTTCCATAAGTCCGCTTCCGTATTTCAGCTGCTGAGTTGTAGCCTCGTCCAGATCAGAACTGAACTGTGTAAAGATTTCCATCTCACGATACTGAGCCAGATCGATACGGACACTTCCTGCTGCTTTCTTCATGGCTTTTGCCTGTGCAGCACCACCAACTCGGGATACGGAAAGACCTACGTTAACCGCCGGACGCATACCGGAGTTAAACAGGTCACTCTCCAGGAAGATCTGACCATCTGTGATGGAAATAACGTTTGTAGGAATATATGCGGAAAGGTCACCTGCCTGTGTCTCAATGATAGGAAGTGCAGTGATAGAACCACCGCCGGCCTTTTCATTCAGACGGCTGGAACGCTCCAGTAATCTGGAATGGAGATAGAATACATCTCCAGGATAAGCCTCACGTCCCGGTGAACGTTCCAGAAGCAATGACAGTGCACGATATGCAACTGCATGCTTGGATAAATCATCATAAACCATTAATACATCTTTTCCCTTGTACATGAAGTACTCAGCAAGTGCAGTACCTGCATAAGGAACAATGTACTGAAGTGGTGCACAGTCACTGGCTGTGGAGGAGAATACTGTTGTATAGTCCATAGCACCATGTTTCTCCAGAGTAGATACAATTTTAGCTACTGTGGAAGCTTTCTGTCCGATTGCAACATAGATACAGATTACATCTTTACCTTTCTGGTTAAGAATGGTATCCAGTGCAACGGAAGTCTTACCTGTCTGTCTGTCACCGATGATCAGCTCACGCTGGCCACGGCCGATCGGGAACATGGAGTCAATGGAAAGAATACCTGTTTCCAGCGGAACTGTTACAGATTTTCTCTCAATGATCCCAGGTGCCGGATTCTCTACTGGACGATACCCGTCTGCCTTGATCTCGCCTTTACCATCGATCGGTGCTCCCAGAGCATTTACAATCCTTCCGATAAAAGCGTCACCTACAGGCACACCTGCCTGTTTCTGGGTTCTTGCCACCTTTGTTCCTTCTTTGATTCCTGTATCTTTACCGAACAGGATACATCCGATGCTGTTTGCACGGATATCCTGAACCATACCTTTCAGACCATTCTCAAAGGTTACAACCTCACCGTACATGGCATGATCGATACCATATACCGTGGCGATACCATCTCCGACGGAGATGACTGTTCCTACTTCCTGGTCCTTGCTGATTTCGTCATAATTCTTTATTTCTTCTTTCAGAATCGAAATGATTTCATCTGGATTCACTGCAGCCAACTTTTATTCACCTCCGTGTCAATTTCTGTC
Organism: Blautia sp. CGZ-1-C1; assembly: GCF_056504575.1. Taxonomy (NCBI): domain Bacteria; kingdom Bacillati; phylum Bacillota; class Clostridia; order Lachnospirales; family Lachnospiraceae; genus Blautia; species Blautia sp. CGZ-1-C1. Next base: position 30,384 of record NZ_JBWLUT010000060.1, on the reverse strand, counting down.
TTAATTTCGTATAACGTCCGCGGAGACTCCAGTCATACTCTTTGTCTCCGGCAGAAAGAATGAAGCCACCGATCAAAGATTTGTCTTCTTTCAGAGTAAGAATGACTTCCTTTGCTCCGAATTCCCTGCGAAGGAAATCCTCCATCTTCTCTTTCTGGGCTTCTTCCGGTTTTGTTACATATGTGAGGACAGCTTTCAGGATACCTTTCTGCTTGCGGCTGTAATCACCGTACGCTTCCAGAATCTCCTCAATGCTGCTGATTTTCTGATATTTACAGGTTATCTTCAGGAAATTCTTCATCTCCTGTGGGAAAACCCTGTCAATTACATGTTCTTTTTCTTTTAAAGAAACCAACGGATTCTCAAGGACACCCTTTAACTGCGGGGTACCCTCGAAAATCTTTTCTGTCTCCAAAACAGCTTCTTCCGGGACAGAAAGCTCATATAATGCTTTTGCATAATTAATGCTTGTTTCCGTCATTGGAATCACCTGCCTCTTTTATAAACTGGTCATAAAGGGACAAATCCTGCTGACTGCTGTTTTTCTCTCCCATGATCTTTGAGGCTGCATCCAGCGCAATCTCTGCCACTCTGCTTTCCATAGCTTTCATAGCATTTTCCTGCTCTGTCCTGATATCTGCCTTTGCTTTATTAAGCATTTCACCGACCTGTGTATTTGCATCTTTTACAATACGGTCAGCCTGTACTTTTGCCTCATCCTTCGCCTGGTTTACAATTCGCATGGATTCGTCTTTCGCAGATTTGAGTGCATCTTCATATTTGCCTTTCAGTTCGTATGCCTTCTCTTCAGTTTCTTTGGCACTTGCGAACTGCTGGTCGATCATGTTTTTTCTCTGTTCCATCACGTTAAGGATCGGACCAAACAGAAACTTCTTCATTAAAAGATAAAGAACAATCAGGTTAATAATTGTAAAGACCAGGTTGATGTTAATCTCGATCACCTGTCCCACCTGCCTTTCGTATGTATTCTTTATCCATTAATTAGCCAAGCATGATAACGATCAGAAGACCGATAACGAAACCGTAAATAGCTGTTGCCTCGGCAAGGGCGCATCCTAAAAGAAGTGCTTTACTGATCTTGCTTTCTGCTTCTGGCTGTCTTGCGATTGCTTCAACTGCTTTGGATGTTGCCATACCAATACCAATACCTGCTCCGATACCTGTCATAACTGCGATTGCTGCTCCAATTGCTACTAACATAACTTTTTCCTCCTGTTGTTTAACTGAAATAAACTAAATATTACAAATCTTTCTTCACAATATGCTATCCTGTCGATATTCCGATGAGATCATTTGATGCCTGTGCAACAGATGTCTGTACCAACGGTTGTTTATGACCGTTATGACCCACCGGATTATCCGGACAGCATTTAAGCGCTGTTCATAACTGCTGTCTTATCCCTTATGTCCCGCGTCTCAGGTCTTATATAGATGTCATATTCCTGTATGAACAGTAATCTTTTTTATTCAATAGCTTCCTTAATAAATAAAGAAGTTAAGAATACAAATACATACGCCTGAATGAATCCGTCAAAGAAATCAAAATACAGGCTGAATGGGATAGGAAGAATTGCCGGGCATATAAACTCAAGAAGTTTCATAACCACATAGCTTCCTAACACATTACCAAAAAGTCGCATACAAAGTGATGTCGGACGAATGGCGATCTCCAGAATATTGATCGGCAGCATGACCGGAGACGGTTCTGCGAAGCTTTTGAGAAAGCCTTTCAGACCTTTCTTATGAAATCCTGCATACTCGATCAGGAAAATACTGATAATGGCCAGTCCAATCGTACAGTTTAAATCCTTTGTAGGCGGTACAAATCCAAACACACCGAAAATGTTTGCAATTCCAATGTAAATGACAACTGTCATCAGATAGGGAATATACATTTTTCCCTCTTCTCCAAGGATATCCTCAAAGAAGTTATGAAGAAAACCTACTCCTGCTTCCAATAAAAGCTGTTTCTTACCAGGGTTTTCCACACTCAGGTTTCTTACGAGCACCAATGACAAAATTAAAAGCACTGCCATGATCACCCATGTCACTGCTACTGATTCTGCGATCGGTATTCCTCCAAACACAGGTATGGTAAAAACTGTCTTACATTGAAGTTCTTCCATTAACGTGCTTGCTAAATTACCCGTTTCTTTTCCCTCCTTTTCTATTTCGAATCCCTCTGATTTCTTTTCACTTCTTCCATTTTGAGGTCCGTCTTTGTTGTTTCTGTTCTTATCGGAAAGCCTGAAAAGTATCTTTTTATCCGGTAGAAATTTTATTTAATCCACATCCGCTAAGGATTGGGATTCATCCGGATAATCATATTTAAAATTTATAATTTGTTTATAAATTCTTTAAGAGATTCAAGATTTTGAGTTTATTATATTCGAATCTATTAAAAAGTCAACAATCATTTTGACCATTTCCGACAAAAATAGTTCTGTTTTTTGTGCATTCTATCCAGTTATTTTTGATTAAAAATCTATTTTCACAGTTTTCCCAAGGCATTTTCACGAAAAAACGGCATTTTTCATTGACCGAACTGTAAGCTGATGATATTATTTTATATAGTTTTTATATAAATTTTATATTCCCAAACTTACCAATCTGTATATTGGTAATACCATTTTAAGACATACTATACAGGAGAAAATTTTTATGCAGATCATTTGTCTCGGAGACAGCATCACGGACTGTAATCATTTATTCGAAGATTTCCCTCTGGGAAACGGATATGTACAGATGCTTTCTGAAATGTTTCAGAAACATACTATAAATATATCTGATACAATGCAATTCAAAAATTACGGCATTGATGGATTCACTGTAGCAAGAGTTCTGGAAAATATCAGACTGCAAAGAATTCCCCTGCACCGCTCTCCAATTATCACACTTTTGATTGGTGTCAATGATATCGGTCTGATGATGAACACTGACCGCACCGAGTTCCAGAAAAAGCAAATGATGCAGGACTTTGTTGCACATTATAAAGAATTACTAAAACTGCTTACCAGAGATGCCAGACAGGTGATTCTCATGGAACCGTTTATCTTTCCACATCCCGAAGAATATCAGACATGGATTCCTTACGTCCGAACCATGTCCACTCATATCCGACAGCTCTCCGAAAAGTTCAATCTGCCTTTTCTGCCATTACATGATTACTTTAATAATGAAGCAATTCAAAAGGGATTTGACCAGATTACTACTGATGGCATTCACCTTACTCGATATGGACACGAATTACTTGCTACTCTGTTGTATGAAGTAATAATAAAAGAGTTCCACTGACCATTTAACCAAATCAAGTAAGTCCCCTGCTTCAATTGCGAAGAGCAATAAGCAGTGGGTAGGGACTTGCTTGTATCAGAAGGGGTACAAGCCCCTTCTGATAAACTGCGAAGCAGTTATTTGGTTATGAGCAAGTAGCGAAAGCGGATTGCGAATATCCGATTGACTTTCGATGATCATATGACACTCTCTTCTATTCATAACAATTTCAAAACTGTTTTTTTCATCTACCTTTAATCCTTTTGAAATCATAGATCTTCATGCCAAACAACCTTGCACATTTTTTTCAAACTCTGTATAATTCAAAAAAGACACTTCAGTATATAAGTATCTTATCGAAAGGAGTCTTCCTTAATATATGGAAACTACAATTAAGCAAATCGAAGATATGTCCCTGAATGCCTGGCCTTCTCACAAGATGGAACTGTATGATGGCTGGATTCTGAGATTTTCCTATTTTTATACACACAGAACCAACAGCGTAGAGCAGTTTGGAAATTCCACTCTCACATGGAGAGAAAAAATCCCTTACTGCGAAAGCGTCTACAAACGCCTGGGAACTCCTGCTGTTTTTAAAATCAGCCCCCTTGTTTCCCCGGACTTTGATTATGTCCTGGAGAACCGCGGATATGCAATCCAACATACAACAAACGTCATGGCAATGAGTTTGAAAACAGCACATCTGGAGGCACCATATCCTGACGTGACTTTCTGCGATAACATTCCTTCCGAATGGATTGAAAGTTTGTTCCGTTTAAAGAACACCACAAATCCGATTCATCGAAGGGTCGTTCCATCCATGTATCAGGCCATCCTGAAAGAAACGATCTGTGCTTCCATCCGTATAGACGGACAGATTATTGCAACCGGACTTGGAATTCTGGATCGTGATTATATAGGTATCTACGCTATCCACGTCAAAGAAGAATATCGCAAGCATGGCTATGCACGCCAGATCTGCACCGGACTTCTGAAAGAGGGGATGAAAAAAGGTGCGCAGAATGCTTACCTTCAGGTCGTTGAAGGAAATGATAATGCCCGGGCACTTTATAAATCACTCGGATTTCACCAGCTTTATACCTACTGGTTCCGCGTGCAGCCAGATGAAAATGGGAATTTCCCACCTGAGAAATAAATGAAAGTACAAAAATAAATCCGATGATATTCTCAAATCAAAGAAACCCACTATAAAGCAGTTTCATTTATCTGCTCCACAGCGGGCTTCTTTATCTTCACTTTTTTCTTTTTCGGGGAATCGATTGATATGTAATTAACATAGTTCGCGCATGCTATGTTATCTTATCAGTCCATTATTCAAGTCTTATTCTGTTACCGTTTTTCTGATTTCAACAGAGCCATCATTTTTTTCTGAATTCTGGCTCTCTGCCTTCACCTTATTTATACGGTTTTCTTCTTCAATACTGCCGGTGCCGCATTACCAACAACCATTGCTGTCAGCGGGCTGAAGTACAGCAGGCAGGTCAGTACACAGTAGATCGGAATCATAATTGCAAACTGTACCAGTCTTCCCGGCATGATCGCATAGAAGTTGTAACCAAGCATGATTACAAGACCAGCTGTTGTAAATACCAGAGAACTGAGAATTGCAGTCACCACGATAGATACACAGATACCAACTGTTTTTCCGGTTTTCTTTCTGTTTGCAAACAATGGTTTCGCAAGAGCAGGAAGAACACCCCAGAGGATTGCCGCAACTGTAATAAACGGGTTTACCGCATAACCTTTCATGAAGCATCCGATAATATCTGCACATAATCCACAGACACCACCTGCTACCGGGCCCAGCCACAGACCAGCAAGGATTGTACATACACTTCCCACAGAAATACGATACGCACCAAGATCAATGACCAGAACTCGTGTGAGTACCAGATGCATGGCGATCAGAAGAGCCATGAACACCAATGTTTTTACGTTCCAATATTGTTTTTTCTGCATAATAAAAACACCTCCATAATGTGTTTAAAAAAATAGAGTAGTTACATAAATAATAATCCCTCCACATTATGAGATGTCCTCACATGTAGCAACGGGTGCGGAAATTATATCGTAAGCAGCTCGCTTTTCTGCTTTTCGTTTCACGGCGACTCCCCAGCCTGTGAACACTTGACGCATAAAATCCTACTTCGCTATTATTTATTTATCGAAATTATAACACAATTCATAAAAATTACAATATATTTTCCGTTATTATTTTCACAAATTTGAATACTACTTTTTGTTCATTCTATACGAATAATCTGCTTTTTTACTTGAGAGTATTGCTGCAAACACTCATAAGTCTATGAATAAAACAGCCGCATATACTAATACTATAACATTATGCAGCAGTCCGGCATCTTCAGCAATGAGAAATTACATGAATACAGATATTCCGTCCCGGTCTGCTATAATCATGGAGGTAAAAAAATGTCAGAAATATGCAAAAATAACTGCCAAAATCCTTATAATATATGTTATGATAATTACTTGAATACCAACGCCTGTACGGAATGTACCGGCCTGATATGCACTCCTGCCAAAGACAATGACGAATGGGAAAGCTACCGGAAAATTTTTGATTTTATCCCTGAACCACCAGAAGACGGTATCCCTCTCTGTAAATAACTATTGCATACGGCAGGAATCATGTTCAAACGAATGATTTATCGGAGGTCCTGTCTATATTATGAAAAAACTGCTTGCTGCATGTGTCTGTGCCGGTCTTAGCTTCTCTATTGCCGGATGCAGCCCTGGAACTGTACTGGAACAATTTACATCTACCGGAGATACATCCGTCCGGGAACTCACTTCTTCATCTGATACCACAACTACAACCGAAGCCAAAGACCGCGTTTATATGGATGAGCTCTCCGGCACCTTGCAGGATTTTTCCGGAAGTCAGCTCATCCTGAATACAGACAGTGCCTCTTATGTATTTAATGTTTCTAATGCCACATTGGAATGTAAGGGCGGAATGATCACCGGTGACGAGATCAGTATTATTTATGAGGGGCAGCTCTCTGGTACAGATACCAGCAGCGTGCATGTTCTCAAAGTCGTAGATGAATATCACAAAAAAAATAAACTAAAGAAAAGAACTGCTCATGGACAGGTTATCTCCCTGACCTCCAATACAATTACCATAAAATCAAAAAAGGGTAAAACTGCTACCTACCCGATTACCGGAACTGAGCAATATTATCAAAACGGAATCAAGGTCGGAAACTGGGTTTACCTGACATTCAAAGGTAAATTTCCAGACACTTCCGATGATGCTTCCGCATCCCTGAATGCAAGTCATCTGAAAGTACTCAGTATCTCCGATCTGGAAAACTTGCAGATTCCTGATCCGACACCAACTCCGGCTCCAAATGTCACATTAACTCCTGAACAGATTGCCAATACCGAAAAACAATTTCTGGCAACTATACAGGGAGTAAATGCAAACATCCTCCAGATTCTTCCAGCCGGAAGTGATACTACCTTCAATCTTGATATGTCCGCAATACCAGCTTACTTCAAAGGCGGGATTGCACCTGGCTCTCACGTAAATGTTACCTATATCGGGGACTTGCAGACCGATCCTTTTGAAGCAGTCCGTATCATTGCCGTAACCGGTGAGGATCCTGATACCATTGACAATAAACATATTTCCTTTACCGCATCCGGTACGATCATTGGCAGCACCGCCAATACAATCACTTTACAGACGGACGATGGAGCTGTAGATACCTTCCGCATCGAAAATGCTGAAAACCTTACCGAGGGAGGCATGGAATACGGAGATTATGTCCGCATTACTTTCCATCCTTCCAGGTCAAAATCTTCCAATATTTATACTGCTGTCAATGTACAGGATTCGTAAAAAATAAAACCGTAGCAAATACTCTCAGTTAAATTCTGAAAATACTTGCTACGGTCTATTTTATTCTATCTGCAAAATTTCTTTCGGATTTCCATTTCGCCTTCCATCAGCCATTGATAAGCCTTTTCTTCATTTCCCAGAATCTGCACAAATGCCTGCATTTCATCCTGAATCCCCTGTCCATGAAGAACTCGGTAAGCTCCTGCATCACTTCCCGGCGCCACCTTCACGCCAAGCCCAAATGCCTTTCGCACATTTTCTTCTGCTGTCTCAATAATTGGTCTTAAAGTCTCATCCGCATACCGCCCGTCACCCAGAAGGTTTCGCACAGTAACCAGAGTAGGCACCCACACAGTATGGCTCTCAGATAACATGGCAAGACTTTCTTCATTCATATAATTTCCATGCTCCAGACTGTCCACGCCAGCCTCCACTGCTGCCTGCACACCGTAAGTTCCATTGGTGTGAGACATCACAGCCATACCTTCCTCATGCGCAATATGTACCATTTCCTTTACTTCCGTCGCATCCAACGGTGTTCCGGTAATTGCTCCATGTGCATTAAAATCCAGCAGTCCTGTCGTCATGATCTTAATAAAATCCGCACTCTGCTCTTTCGCTTCCAGCACACGTTTATGAAATTCCGGCATCGTAGAAAAGTTTTTCCCGACAATCGAACCATAATGACCTTCTTTATGAATAGCAAACACAGGTGTTCGATAGTCAATACCATACTCTGGTGCAAGTTCCTTCGCCCGCGCCGAAACTCCAAGGGCATCTCCACCATCACGCACAAAGGTAATTCCTCTGTCCTGATATATTTTCAAATGTTCCCTTATCACATTGTCATCCGGTCCATTCCTATGCAGATCAATCGCATGGCGGTAATTCACACCGTCCATGATTATATGCGCATGACATTCTCCAAACATTTTTCTCGTTCCTCTGCTTTCATTTGTTTCGCTACTTCCATCCATTTTTCTTTTTAATAGCCAGATTCATTTGTCATCAAAATTAACCTTCACTCAATATAACTCTATCGTTAATGCTCCCAATAGTTAAAACAAGAAGTTTTACAACATATTAAATAAGCAGATATTTTCTATGACTTGTTTATTTCTCAAAAAAGCCGCGAATTTCCTTCTCTGTTGCCTGCACAGATCCCTGCACAAAGAATGGCTTACCGCCACCTCTTCCATTCAATGCAGCATTCAGCTCCTTTGTATACTGGCGCAAATCTCCATCAATCTCACCCATCGCATATTTGTAGCTTCCATCCTCATTTCTGGAAAATACCGCACAACATCCCTGACAGGTATTCATCACCGCATCCGCAAGTCTACGGACAGAATCTGCTTCCAGACCTTCTTTAAAAATCAGGACACTTCCTGCGCCTTCCCACTTCTTCGCCTCTGCCTGGAACATATCCTCCTCCATACGGGCAACCTGTCCCTTCAGGCGGAAGTTCTCATCCTGCAGACGCTGTACCGCATCTGCTGTTCTGTCCATCTTTGCAGAAAGCTTCATGGAAATCTGATGATTCTGCTCATTCACCATATTCAGATAATTCAGAACACGTTTACCGCAGATCATCTCCATACGAATACCATCATGGAATTTCACTACAGACAGAAGCTTCACCATTCCGATCTCACCTGTATGAGTCACATGAGTTCCACAGCACGCACAGACATCCGCTCCCGGAAAATCTACAATACGAACCTGACCTGTCAGCTCCTTCTTGCTTCTGTAATCCAGAGTCTTCAATTCTTCCGCAGTTGGATAAGTAATCACAACTTCCTTATCCTCCCACACTTTCTCATTCACTTCTCTCTCAATCTCCGCAAGCTGCGCTTCATCCAGCATCCCATTCAGATCCACTGTGATTACATCACTACCCATATGAAATCCCACATTATCATAACCATACTTCGCATGGATAACACCACTCACCATATGCTCTCCGGAATGCTGCTGCATCAAATCAAACCGACGCTCCCAGTCAATCTTACCCTCAACCTTCGCACCCACTTCCAACGCCTGCTCCGTATAATGAAGCAGCTCGCCATCCTTCTCATGAACCTCCGTCACCTTCACATCCCCCAGAGTTCCCACATCACTCGGCTGGCCGCCACCTTCCGGATAAAAAGCACTCTCATCCAGAATCACAGCAAACCCATTCTTATGCTCCCTACACTCCAGAACCGTCGCTGTAAATTTCTTTTTATACACATCCTCATAATATAAACGTCTTGTCTCTGTCATAACTGCTGTCTCTCCTTTGCCAATCTTCAAACTTACAATTCCCATACTTACGTTGCACCATCTATATTTCACTGCCCTCAAGTATAAAACAAAAAATCATCCTTATCAAGTCCACGTCCACCCTCTACACCATATTCCCCCTCACCTCATCGCAAAACAAAAAGCGCCAAAACTGTTATATCCAGTACCCAGCGCAGAAAAATAGTTTGTTTTGGGTGCATTTGCAGGATGCTTAGATATTCTTAGTTATCAAAAAACTGCGTTATGAGAAATCAGAGACACTGTTTGAGCGAAGCGAGTTTGGCTCTGATTTCTCATGGTTTTAGCAGCTTTTTGATGACTTAGAATATCTTAGCGTCCGAAACCGCACCCAAAACAAACTATTTTTCTGCGCGTCCCTTATCAAAAGATTTTTTATATTCCTCAATATCTGAATCCATTTCCCCCTCTCCCGCGTTATAATTAATTGAACGAGGAAAAGGAGACAGAAATGATCACAGAAAAACAATATCTGGAATATCTTATCAAACAATACCAGAACTTAATATACTCGATCTGCCTGAAATCCGTCGGCAATCCATTCGATGCCGAGGATCTGACTCAGGAAGTATTTCTGTCTGCCTACAAAAACCTTTCCCGTTTCGATGGAACATACGAGAAAGCCTGGCTAAGCAAGATTGCTGTCCGAAAGTGTCTGGATTATCTGAAGGCAGCCGGACGGCGAAGTATTCCAACAGAAGACACCTACTTTTCCCAGATTCCGGACAGACAATCCTCTCCCGAAGATGAATATATGAAAACTGCATCCAATACTCACGTAGAAGCATTGTGTATGCAGCTGAAAAGTCCTTACAAAGAAGTCGCTTACGCACATTTCTGCAGGGAAATGTCAGTACCTGAGATTGCACAGCAGACAGGGAAAAATCCGAAAACAGTTCAGACACAGCTCTATCGCGCGAGGGCAATGCTGAAAAAAATGCTTGAAAGGGGTGATTAGATGCATATTAATAAGAAGGGTTTAATAGAATTTGACAACGGAAATATGAACACACAGGAGGTCATTGAGTTTCTGTCACATCTTGATCACTGCGATTTCTGTCTGGATCAGATGATGGAACAGGAAGACAACAGTACGGATACTGCTCCCTCCTATCTGATGGAACAGATTTTGGACAAAGCAGACTCTGGTGAAGTGCAGCTTGCCCGGGCAGCAAATAAAGCATCGCGCAAAATCCAGCTGCTTCATTACAGTCTTCAGACTGCTGCAGGTGTGATGGTTGCCCTGTTGCTTTTATTCAGTATCCCAAATCTGGATTTCACTTCCTTACATCAGGATACTTCCTCTCAGACAGACAGAATATTGCCCGAACATGAAAACGGCAGGCTCTACCAGTTCACCAGAGAACTCGGACAGAACATTGGTGATGGCACCAGTTCTTTTATAAAATATGTCAGTGATTTTTCCAGCAAATTAATGAATGGAGGCAAATAAAAGTATGCAAAAACAAAAACGTGGATTCTGGCTTTTTATCTTCTCCCTGATTCCAGGCGCAGGAGAAATGTACATGGGATTCAAAAAACAGGGAATCAGTATTATGTTCTTATTCTGGGGTGTCTTTGCGATCGGAGCCTGTACCGGAATGGACTGGCTGGTGTTCCTGATCCCGATCATCTGGTTCTACAGTTTCTTTAATGTGCACAATCTGAAATCTCTTTCCGAGGAAGAATTTTACTCCATAGAAGATTCCTATGTCCTTCATATGGATGAACTGGCAGGAGATATCAGTTCTCTGCTTAAACATCACGGAAAGATAACTGCGATTCTGCTGATTTTCCTTGGTGCTTCTATTCTGTGGAACACTCTGGTAGATTTCCTCTATATGATCTTACCCGGATATCTGGCTGATGTTATCGGCAGATTCACATATCATCTGCCACAGCTTGTGATTGCAGCTGCTATCATTTTTGCAGGAATTTATATTCTCACACGCAAGAAGGACGCACTGGATGAAGAACAGCCTGACAGCTTCACTGAGGAAGAACATTACTGGACACCTTATCGTCCGTATCAGCAGAGTGTTCCGAATATGTCAACTGACGCAGAGAAAAATACCACAGGCACAGTGAATCCTGACTGCTGTGCAGATACCGATATCACGGATACCGCAAACAACAAAAGCCCGGTATCTCTGAAAAAAGATTCTGCCGCCGGGGTGTCTCAGGAGGATGCATCATCACAAACATCAAATTCTGAATCATGACTCAAAATGGGATTGTCACATCAAGGAATCTACCTTCATGTAACAATCCCATTCTTATTATTCTCACATGGATACCGAAACTTCTCCAAAGGACAATATTGTCTCCTGCCCGTCCTCTTCCCGTACTTTCAACCGTCCGTCCCTGCATATCTCCAATGCAAATGCCTGTCTGGAAGAGTTCCCGTCTGTGATTGTGATCTGATGTCCCGGGATCATGTTATGTTCCACATAATCCGGAGATAGTTTCAGATCTGCTGTTTCTTTTCGCAGCTCGTTCACGATCGTTGCAGTCAGTTTATTACGGTCAGTCTGTTCTGCATCTTCTTTTGTCTCATAAAGAGCTCCCGCTATATTTCTTAATTCCCCAGGCAGATTCTCCTGGTCCAGATAAAGGTTCAATCCCATGCCAACTACCACAAACTCAATATTTCCACTCTCAAAATCTGTGACAGCCTCTGTGAGTATTCCACAGACCTTCTTTCCTTTATAAAACAGATCATTAACCCATTTAATATCAAGCTGGATTCCACAGATCTGGGCAACTGCTCTGTAGACTGCCACTGCTGCCGCAGTTGTGATCAGCAGACTGTCATGTATGGTTCCCTGCGGCTTCAGGATCACGCTCATATAAAGACCTGCATCTGCAGGGGAATAGAATTCCCGTCCTCTGCGTCCCCTGCCTGCAGTCTGACTTCTGGCAATGACAAATGCCCCGTGTCCGGTCTCTCCCATCATGGCTTCTTTCTTGGCTGTCTGGTTTGTAGATTCCAGTTTATCATAAATATCTATTTTAACTTTCGAATCATCCAGAAACAGACGGATTCCCTCCTGTGACAGACGGTTTGTATCCTTTGCAAGCATATATCCCTTATTAGGACCTGCCTCAATACGATATCCGTCTTCCCGAAGAGATTTCACTGCCTTCCACACTGCTGCTCTGGTACATCCCAGTTCTCCGGCAATACGCTCTCCCGATAATACCTCACCCTTATTCTTCTCTAACATTTCCAAAAGACTTGATTTTACGGTCATCTTTACCCCTTTTACACTAGTTATAATATATCAATCATACCATCTTGAAAGTCTTTTGTCTAATGATTACATTAATTATCCGTCAGTAACGCCACCACTCCCGCATATAACACCATAAACCCCATAAATAAAGCAATCATATCCGTAGAATGAAAATCAATATTAAAAATCATTCCACCTGCAATGATCAATTCTACTGTCACGATCAGTCCCAGAATAACGGCCATTGTTTTAGAAAGTTTACGGTTTGCTTTTTTTCTTCTCATTCCCTGTGTGGTATTTGCTGTATTTGTCATAATCCGTCTCCTCCTTGATTATATCGAACATATTTTCCGAACGTATATTCGGTTTTGTTATATGATACCACACCCTGTTCGAAAATGGAAGAGTTTTTTCGAACATTTGTTTTGTTTATTCTGCAAAATCTATTCTAAAATATTTAAGATATGCTTTATACCTGTCCTGTGCAGTAAGGCACGTATCTGTCAGATAACCTTTTTCAATATTCCACTCTTTCAGTCCACGATAATAAAACATCTTCAGATCATCTTCAATAATGAATGGAACAATATTATATTTCAGGCATTCTTTAAACATAATCAGTCTGCCTACGCGACCGTTTCCATCCTGAAATGGATGAATCCGTTCAAATTTTACATGAAATTCCAGAATATCTTCAAATGTCTTTCTTTTTTTACCGTTATATTCCATCAAAAAAGATTTCATTTTTTCGGAAACTTCTTCCGGACTCGCCGTTTCCATACCCCCAACTTCATTTGGAAATTTTTTATAGTCCCCAACCGTAAACCAATCTTTTCTGGAATCGCTGGTACCATTTTTCAAAGTCAAATGTAGTTCCTTAATAAACTTCTCTGTCAATGTAGATTTTGCATTGTCAATGATCAATTCTATACAGCGAAAATGATTTGCTGTTTCAATAACATCATCTACATTAAGAACTTCATTTTCTATACCAATCGTATTTGTTTCAAAAATATATCTTGTCTGATCATGAGTCAGACGACTGCCCTCGATATGGTTAGAATTATATGTCAGATCAATTTGCGTCTTATGATAAATACCACCGGAATATCTGTTTTTCTTTTCTTCCTGTAGAATTTCCAGCAAAGTTTTCGGTACTTCTTTTTTTCTGTTAATACGCCCCGGCTTCTGTGCATCTTCCGGAATTTCCCATGTTTTTCCATTGAGTCTTGCTTCATCTACACGACCTTGCGTACAGTAATTTCTTACACTTCGCTCTGAAATATTCCATTTCTTTGCAACTTCTTTTACTAAAAGATATCTCATAAGATTATTCACTCCCTTTTACAGTTTCTACTATGCTACTACTTATTATAACACATTATCGGCAATAAATTCTGTTTTTGCAATTTCTATGTTTTACTTTTTTTGCCGATAATAAATGACCTTTCTTCCGTCACAATTTCATCCGGCTGATTTTATTTGCAGGCAAAAAAGAAGACTACCATGCTGATTTTGTCTGCATGATAATCTTCTTTATTTTTCTACATACTTATTTTACATAAACTGTGCAAACACAGATGCTCCTACAACTGTAAGCAAACCTGCAACCGCAATAGCAAGACTGCTCATGGCACCTTCTATCTCGCCAAGTTCCATTGCCTTTGCAGTACCAATGGCATGTGAGGAAGTTCCAAGCGCAAGTCCTTTGGCAATTGGTTCTTCGATATGTGCCAGTTTGATCACTGTCTCTGCGACCATATTTCCAAGAACACCTGTAATGATGATAACTGCAACTGTAATTGTCACGATACCACCCAGTTCCTCTGAAACACCCATTCCGATTGCAGTAGTAATAGACTTCGGAAGAAGTGTCACATACTGCTCATGGCTCAGTCTGAACAGCTTTGCAAGAATCAGCACGCTGACCAGGCTGGCAAGTACACCGGAAACAATTCCAATGACAACAGCTTTCAGGTTCTTTTTCAGAAGTTCCATCTGCTGATACAGCGGAACTGCCAGGCAGACCGTCGCAGGTGTGAGCAGATAGCTGATATACTGACCGCTCTGATTATAAGTATCATAATCTATATGCAATAAGCAAAGTACTGCGATCACTGCGATGATCGAAATCAAAAGTGGATTAAAAATCGCCATCTTAAATTTTCTTTTTAAAAGAAGTCCCACCTCATATGCAATCAGGCTGAGCGCCGCGCCAAAAAATATTGAGTTACTCATAAAGTTTGTCATGATTTCTTCTGTCCTTTCTTTCTGTCCATACGAATAACTGCCTGAGTGACACGTCCTGTCACAATCATTACCACAACTGTGGTGATCACAACGATTAAAATGATTGGCACACATACAGGTTTTAATACTCCCCAGGCTGTCAGAAGTCCGACACCTGCCGGAATAAACATAACCGGCATGATCTCTATGAGAAATTCAGCTGCTTCTTTTACCTGATCTAATTTGATAATATGAGTTAACAATGCGATCAGCATGATCACCAGTCCATACACACTTGCCGGTACAGGAAGCGGGATTAGAACATGTAATGCCTCTCCCATTGCGGATATCAGTAAAATAATCCAGAATTGTCTTACGTATTTCATTTTCAGTCTCCTCTAATTTCGTTCTTGCTGATGTAGCATGGACGATTTCTCCGTCCATTCCACTTTGCAAAACATTCATCACCACTGTTTCTGGTACAAGTACATCGTTTTTGAATAACCGTACCTGGTTCTACGGCACTGAACATCCCAAAAGTTACTGAACTGCCACAGGTTTCATCAGTTCGTTTACCTTATCTTCATACTCCTGTGTTTCCTCCAGAGATGCCCTTCCGGTTCTCTGAATTTTCGTCACACCCGGGTACTGTCCCGGAAAAGATTCCAGCATGATCCCATCGCCGTATATTTTTACTTTATCCCCATTTTCCAATACATCATCAGAAATTAATTTTCCCTTTTTATTGTAAATACCTTCTGCCGGTACTTTTGCATCGAAGATCGTACCATTGTTCAGATCTACAAAAAGTCCGGTTTTCAGAAATTCTCCTGTCTCGATATAGATTGCGGATATCGCGTTTGCTTCCTGCTCCTGCTCTTCCTCTTTTACGATCTGTGCCTGCTTTCCGACCATATTCCAGAAAGCCCCTCCCATCACTGCGAAGATGGCAATCAGAACAACCATACCAATAATGAACTTCCAGTCTCGTTCTTTCTTTTCCTTCAAATATTCAACTCCTTTATATTGGTCTAACCAATTACGATTTGTTACGTTTTCTAATTATAACGTATCCTCTGTAAATTGCAAGGCTGTTTTCACCGAAACTTCGAATAAAAACGGGTTACCACGAAAAATAGACCTGTTTCTGAAAATAAAATAATCCTGAACAGGTTTTAAAGTCAACAGACCTTATACCTGCCAGGATAATTTTATATTGAGCTGACGGTGTGTCAGCCGGATATTTACAATCCACTTCGATACCCGCCCATAACCGCCAGCTCCTGTCACTTATTTTATTTACACTTCGTTTGATTTACTCTTTATTCTCTTTTTAACAGATATTATTCCTGTCCAAGTGCGCTCATAATCAGGCCTCTTAATGTTTCATCGCCTAAATCTCTGCACTCACTTTCTTCTTTGAGAACCATTGTGTTCTGCTCGTCTTCTGTGTATGGTTTCCATTCAAGACCATCCTGGCTTGGGGAACCTGTTTTTGCAAAGTTGAGCCATGCTGTTGCAACTACATCCTGAACTTTATGAGCATCTTCGCCGCCGCCTGTTGCGCGTGTTACAACCGGAATATCTACGTTATGGAATGCATAGATCAGTTCAGAGCAATGGAAAGCAACTCCACCACCATTTACAGGTGCTTCATAATCAAACAGATAAGAATAAACAGGTGCTGTAGCATCTTTCAGTTTTGCGGAAAGCAGTTCTGCTACGGTTTCTCTCATAAATCCACTGTAGAAATATACATCTGCAAGTTTCTGATCCGGGAATACTTTTGCAAATTCATCTGCAATTTCCTGTGCTTTATCGCCATATCTGTCAGTCAGATTTGCCATGGTTTCTTCTTCTGTCCACTCATTCTTCTTTCCATCAAGAATGTTCCAGGAATAGTCAAATTCTGCAAATGTAGAACCGATCATAACCGGAATGTCTGCTGCCCAGTCACAGTAATCTTCCATGACATATTTGTTGTCAACAGATGGAGCCCATGCATATCCACGGGTATTGAATGCGATCTTTCCACGTTCTTCTGTAATTTTGTCGTAAGCGCTTGCTCCGGCAGTTACCAGATCTGTATAATCCATGGTTTTGAGTTCGTCTACCTGACTCTCATCCAGTCCGAGATTTTCCAGTGTATAAGCTGCGGCCTGCTGTGTTACTTCCTGTGTATTGTCGATTCTTCCGAATACAGCACTTTCGCAGATAACTTTATCAAATAAGCCTTCTGCTGCCGGAGTTTTCATCAGAGTGAGAACTTTTCCGCCACCACCGGACTGTCCGAAAATAGTAACATTGTCAGGATCTCCACCGAAGGTTTCAATATTATCCTTGATCCACTGAAGAGAAGCTACAAGGTCTGCGATACCAAGATTACCTGTATTTTCATATTCATCACCATAAGCAGACAGGTCAAGGAATCCAAGTGCATTCAGACGATGGTTGACAGTTACTACAACCGCATCCCCATATTCACTTAAATTTTTTCCGTCATATGCTGCTGATTCAATGGAAGAACCGTTGTTATATCCGCCGCCATGGAAGAATACAAGAACCGGTTTTTTAGCTGTTTCATCTAACTGCTGTGTCCAGATATTTAAGTTCTGGCAGTCTTCTCCCTGAATCCAGTAACGGTGAGGCCACAGCATTTCATCGGAGCCTACAGAAGTCTGTTCCGGAATCTTACATGTTTTTCCATATGCCTGTGCATTATAAACGCCATCCCATGCTTCTACTTTCTGAGGCATCTGGAAACGTTCTGATGCAGCATACGGAACACCAAGGAATGTATAGGTATCATCATCCATAAATCCTTTAATCTGTCCGGCCTCTACTTCTGCGACCGGTGGATTATAAGCGTCAAAATCCTCTGCCATAACTGTAAGTGGTGCAAATGCAGAAGTTAATACAGTAGCAGTAGCTAATACACCGGCAAGTTTCTTTCTGTTTTTCATCATAAACTTTTTCTCCCTTCTTTGAAACAGATGCCCCTTATCATCTTTTCCGCTCTTTATGGGGCCTGTCGTTATCTGATGGTATTAATATACCAGTTTCCGGAGAAATTTTCATTTTTACCATTTTGACAATCGCTATACTATCTTAACTTCTTTCTTTGTACTATCTTGCACTCTTGTCTGAATCTTGCACTTTGATCATTTTTTTCACTTTCAGGCAGATATCCGCAATCCGCTTCGCTGCCTGCCTGATTTGGTTAAACCATATATTTTTTACAGATATCTGCGCAGAACTCCAACTGTCATTCCTGTTGTTTTCTTTACTACTCTGTAAAAATATGACTGATTCGGATATCCACTTCGACAGCAGATTTCCTTCATTGGAAGCTGTCCTTCTTTCATCATGCGGACAGCTGCTTCCAGGCGGATATCTGTCAGAGTTTCGATAAATGTTGTCTTTCGTTCCTGTTTCAAAAGCCTGCTCAGATAAAAAGAACTGATTCCAATTTCCTTTCCGGCATCTTCCAGTGACAGGTCTTTGCTGAAATTTCCTTTTATATAGTGCAACACTTTACGGATATATTCTGATTCTTCGTATGGTTTTTCCGTAAGTACATTTCCAAGTTCTTCTATATGAGTTTCCGTCCATTTTAAAACCTCATCTGCACAGGACATTTTTCCAAAATCCTGTGTGAAAATCCTGCTGTTCCATCTGATTTCATTCTCTCCTGCCAGATTTTCCACTTCTGCCCTGAGCTGTAAGATAAACTCCAATGCCTGTACTTTAAACAATTCGGTTTCTTCCCGACTGATTTCATTCTTTTCCGCAATTGTCTGGCTGCGCACCAGTTCCATACATTCCTGTGTCTTATTTTCCATCAGAAGCTGCAAAACTTCAGGCAGAATATTAGATAACATCATTTTTCTTGTAATGACTTCTCCATACTGAAAAAAGCTGATGCCAGGTTTTGTTTTCCCCTGTACTGCGATTCTTGCTTCATACAGGCCTGTATCATACTGCTGCGGGTCTGATTTCCAGCGGCTGATTCCCACCGCAAACGGAAGATGTTCCTCCCCAAGTTCCCGGCAGACAGCATCCGTAATTTCTATGATCCATTCCTCGTAACCTTCTTCCAGGGCTTTTCCCGGAAAAATATAAAGATAAAAGATATCTTTATGGCGCATTCCCACGCAGTTACAGTATCGCCGCATCTGCTCCAGTATCAGCTTTTCCTTCTCCTTCCAGTTCCATCCGACCTTTTTCAGCTCTTCACGTCCATTGGGTTTCCATGCCGTAAAAACTCCTCCTGCTGCTGCCTGCGGGTATTTTTCCCAGAAGTCCTGATAACTTTCAGAATCAGACTGCCGCAGAAACAAAGACATCATCCACTTTCCTGCTGCCAGCTCCGCAAGTCCGTCTTCTCTTTTTCTGCCCTCCGTAAGCTGTATCCTAAATTCCTTTTCCTTATCCAGAATCCTGCAGACTTTTTCAATCGCGGCAACCATTTCTTCTTTTGACGCAGGTTTCAGAAGATATTCCACTGCGCCAAGCTGTATGGCTTTTCTTGCGTAATCAAATTCACTGTATGAGGTATGTATGATAACCTTCATATTTATATTTCTCATCTTCAGGATCTCAATCGTCTCCAGTCCGTTTAGTCCTGGCATATTGATATCCACGATGGCAATATCCGGTTTGAACTCTTCTGCTTTTTTAAGAAAATCAATCCCGTCTCTGGCGCTTGGAAGAACCTCAATATTTTCAAATTCCGTCTGAATCTTATGTTCCAGTGCCCTGCATTCAATGGATTGATCATCTGCTATCATCAGTCGGTACATTTTTTATTTCCTCCCACATGATCAGGCGGATCGGGGCCGCCCTGCTGCTTTCTGTAGAGATTTCTGCGGGGTGCTTTTTCAGATACCTTCTATTCTTATTGTAATTTTACACCCTTTTCTCTCTTCACTCTCTATGTCCATAGAAACCTTTTCTCCATAAAGAATCTTCAGTCTGGAATATACATTTCCCAGACCTATTTTCATACTGTCTCCTTTATAATTTATCATTTCCTGTCTGATCTGCTGCAGTTTTTCTTCTTCTATTCCCACACCATTATCTTCTACCATGATATATCCCGCACCTTCCTCTTCATGATAGCTGGTTGTAAGTTTTACGCGCCCGCCTTCTGTATATTTTCCGATTCCATGTACCACCGAGTTTTCGATCAGAGGCTGCAGTGTCAGCGACGGAACCAGGATATTGTGAAAAGATTCATCCAGGTCAAAGAGAAATTCTATGCGGTCTTCATACTGTTCTTCCTGAATGAAAATATAATTTTCCAGTTCTTCAATTTCTTTAAAAAGGGAAATGGATTTCCCCGAAAAATCCAGACTGAACCGGAACATTTTTGCCGTTTTATTCAGCAGAAACTCTGTTTTTTCTGCATTTTCAAAATACGCAGTTTCCGCGATCATATTTAAGGTATTAAACATAAAATGAGGATTGATCTGCATCTGAAGTTCACGGTATTTACTTGCTTCCAGTTCTTTCTGTATCCTGATGTTTTCCTGGAGAACCGCTATCTGCTGTTTCAGTTTATCTGTCATCTGATTAAAAATATGGACAAGCAGAGAAATGTCTTTATCCATTTCCACTTTTCCATGCCCCGGATGTATTTCCTCAAATTCTCCCTCTCCGATCCGTCTGGCACCGTGTACCAGTTCCTGCACAGGAAGCAGTACAGAATTATAAATTTCTGAGATTTCTCTCCACAGATAGACACACACACCCAGAAAAACGATCAGGTAACATCCCAGAAACCACATCCTCCGAACTCTGAGATTTTCTGAAATTTTATCTACATATGTTAAATACTGACGATTTACCGTATCATACTCTTCCAGGAGAACATCGTAGACAGAAACAGCTTCTGCGTATGCGGTATCGATCTGACGCTGCCATTCTTCTTCGGAGTTTTTTTCTGCCACCATATTTTTGACATTCTCTGCCTTTTCCTCCAGGAATGTGTGCACTTTCATCAGGTTATAAAGTCTTCTGAGTGTGTCTTTATCATTGGTATTATCGAAAAGATAATCCAGGCTGTCTTCTCCCTGTTTCAGATAGGTTTTCAACTGAAGATAGTCTTCTTCCAGTGCATCGTACAATACATATCTTCGCAGATATTTCATTGCCTGTTCCTGAGTGATTGCAAATTCTTCCAGAGAACGGATATTATAGGAAGCCTGCCTGTATTTCTCATTGCTGTTGCTGCTGAAGATCAGGGTAAATACATTCAGGCATATCATACTGCCTATCACAAATACCAGAAATTCTGCCAGATGCCGCTTCAGGGTATATTCTTTTCTTCTTTTTTCCATATAAAATTCTGTTCACCCCCGTGTCTTTTAACCTGATTTCTTTCACTCTGTAAAATCTGCCCTGTCCTCATATGTGGCATCTACATAGACTTCACATGGCTCTTTATCTGGATTTTCACAGTATTCTTCTAGCATTTTCACAGCCTGATATCCCATCTGTCCGGCATTTTGCTGCAAAGTTCCAATATAAATTCCCTCTTTTATAAAGTTCTGCACTGTCCTGGAATTTTCCATTGCAAGTACGGTCATCTTTTTATCCATCTGTTTCAGGACATCTCCTACATGAAGCGGTGAGTTTCCCTCTGCGCAGAAAATAGTGTCTGCATCCTCAAACTCATCCAGCGTACTCTGAAGCTGGCGCAGGACAGTTTCTCTTCTGGAATCTCCTTCCACCACCGCCAGAATCTGCATATCCTTATACTTTGCAATCTCATCCGCAAAACCCTGATAACGTTCCTGCTGGTTGGCATATTCCATTTTTGAAACCATCACAATAATCTTTGCACTTTCCTCTGTTTTCTCCGCCAGTACCTTTGCCGCCTGCTGTCCGATCGCATAATTATCTGAACCTATATAACAGGCTCTTTTACTCTGCGGAGAATCAGAATCTATCAATGCCACCGGAATCCCTTCTTCGGAAAGTCTTGCAATTTCATTGTTGAGTTCTTCATTGTTCGGATCTCCCATGGTGATGATTCCGTCTACTTTCATATATTCCATTTTTTTCATCAGCTGGATCTGACGCTGTGTATCCATCAGTTCAAAGCTGTAAACATCAATGCTGACATTATCATCTTCTCCTGCCTCTTCCGCCCCGTTCTGGACGCCTGTCCAATAATTGAATCCATAGTTGATAATACATGCAAAACGCTTTTCTTCCGGATCATAGTTTGCTCTTGGTTCATAATTCAGTGCTGTCAGCATCACAGAAAGAATCAGGGCCAGCACCAGTATTTTTATCAAAGAACGCCTCATTTTTCCCTCTCCCTTCGGGCGGATAGCCACGCCCCGTTTCCTCATACATCTCCATACACCCCTATGGCTGCTATTCATCATGATACTATTTTTCACACGTAATTTCCAGTCCAACAGCCACTGTTGAAAGATAATTTCTGTACGATTTATGACAATTCCAGAAAATAATGCAGTCAATACAGTATTTATATGTTTTTTGTAATACAGTTTTTTCAGGATTTTTTATCTTGCGGCAGCACTGTAAAACCATTCTCTGCAAAATAAAAAACAGCTACTATATGTAGGAATTATCCTCAGGTCAGTCGGATATTCCTGCTGTATAGCAGCTGTCCTTTTATTTTATTCTGAAATATATTCTATAAACTTTTTCCCCTCTTCCGGATGTTTCGCATCAGAGGGGATACATAACAGCAGTTTCTCATCCTCCGGTTTCCGAAATCCCAGTTTGTCCAGCACTGACTGGTCACTGAGTTCTACGGTTTCGCTGAACTCTCCACCCTGACGCTGGCAGTATTCGTAGAAGCTTTCCGGTATGATCATGGCATCCAGCTCATGGACATGCCAGTTAAGGAAGAATTTTTCATAGGAGCTTTCGTTTGCTTCCGGAATCTGCAATACTCCAAATCTGCAAATTTTCTGTCAGTTTTCTGATCGTTTCAGCAGCAGCTTTTTACTTATACTGTAGTAATCAGAGCCTCCATATCACCTTCCAGCTCATATTCACCGGAACCTGCTGTGATAAAGATGCTGTCACCTTTTTTCACTTCCATTGTCTGACCGCTTGCAGTGATCTTACCTGCACCACTCATAACCAGTACACTTACGAAAGAAGTGCCGTCAGCTTCTCCTGTCAGTTTTTTTCTTCTCAGTCCGTCCAGAATCACTTTGTCTACTGTGAAATATTCGCAGGATGCAACGTGTGGTCCGAAATCCCTGTCAGTAGCTGCAGGCTCACGTTTTGTTACCTGAAGAGCCTTATCGACATGAAGTTCCCGCTCCTTTCCGTCCGGTCCTTTGCGTCCATAGTCGTAAACACGGTATGTAACATTGGAATTTTGCTGGATTTCAGCGATCAGGCTTCCTGCTCCGATGGCATGGATGGTGCCCGGATCAATAAAAAGTACGTCACCCTTATGGATCATTACTTTATTCAGAACATCTGTGAGAGTATGATTGCGGATACGTTCCTCGAATTCTTCTTCAGAGACTTCTTTTGCAAATCCGTAGAAAAGGCTTGCCCCTTCTGCCGCATCCATCACATACCACATCTCGGTTTTTCCATACTGTCCTTCATTTTTCAGTGCGTAAGCATTGTCCGGATGTACCTGGATGGAAAGGTCTTTTTTTGCATCAATAAATTTGATCAGAACCGGGAACTGCTCGAAGGACTGGCAGTCAGTTCCCAGAATCTCTTTACCGTTTTCATCAATATACTGCTGCAGAGTTTTCCCTGCATATTCTCCGTTTACAATATAACTTGGTCCGTCCGGATGGCAGGAAAGCTCCCAGGACTCTGCCAGAGGATCCCTGTCATATTCAATCCCAAACTCCGTTCTTAATCTTGTACCGCCCCAGAGGTAATCCTTGCAGCTTGGTTTTAATTTAAAAATTGCCATTTGTAAATTTCCTCCATTTACTTCAGGCACGCCTGAGAAATTCTCCTGCGTGCCCCTTTTCTTCACTACCTGTCTACTATTTTACTTAACCAGACAGATATTTCAAGTTTTTTGTGTAATTAAAGTTCCACAACTGCCTTGGATAATGCTTCCAGCTTATCTGCTGCATCCTGTGCGTCTGTACCCTTCACGCCTGCATAGTATTTAATCTTCGGCTCTGTTCCGGATGGTCTTACACAGAACCATGCACCATCCTCCAACTCAAAGTACAGTACATTGGATTCCGGAAGTGTCAGTGCAGAAGTTTCGCCTGTTGCGATATCTGTGCGTACGCTCTTCTTATAATCCTCAAGCGCAGTTACCTTGAACGGGCCAACCTGTTTCGGAGGCTGATTTCTCAGCGCATCCATCAGACCATCAATTTTTGCTTTTCCTTCTGCTCCAGGGAAGGTCTGGAAGAAAAGGCTTTCTTTATAGAATCCGTATTTCTGATACAGCTTCTCCATCTGCTCGCAGAGAGTGATTCCTTTTGATTTATAGTAAGCTGCTGCCTCGCAGAGAGCCATAACAGCTACAACTGCATCTTTGTCTCTTGCATGGGTACCTTCCAGACAGCCGTAGCTTTCTTCGTATCCAAAGAGGAATTCATGGTCGTGATTCTGCTCAAAGAATTTAATCTGCTCACCAATGTATTTGAATCCTGTCAGTGTCTCGATCAGTGCCACATTGTATTCTTTCGCAATAGCTCTTGCCATTTTTCCGGAAACAATCGTAGTTACAACAGCACCATTCTCAGGAAGCATACCCAGTTCTTTTCTCTGGGAAAGGAGATATTCCAGAATCAATATTCCGGACATATTTCCTGTAAAACTTTCATACTCGCCGGTCTTCTCATTCTTTGCATAGATGCCAAGTCTGTCTGCATCCGGGTCAGTGGCCAGGACAATGTCTGCATCCACTTCTGCCGCAAGCTTCAGAGCCAGTGTAAATGCTTTCTTATCCTCCGGGTTCGGATATCTTACAGTCGGGAAATCTCCGTCAGGAAGCTCCTGCTCTTTTACTACATAAACATTGTTAAATCCAAGTTCTTTCAGTACACGTCTTACCGGAATATTACCTGTTCCGTGAAGAGGTGTGTAAACGATTTTCAGCTTGTCTGCCTGCTCTTTGATGGCTTCCGGACGGAGAACCAGTTTCTTAAGAGCTTCCATATATTTATCATCAATTTCTTCACCGATCACTTCATAAAGACCGGCTGCCTTTGCATCTTCTTCAGACATAGTCTTCACCTGAGCAAAGTCTGTGATTGCCTGAACTTCTGTAATAATCTGTTTATCCTTAGGAGTTGTGATCTGTGCGCCGTCCTCCCAGTAAACTTTGTATCCATTGTACTGTGGCGGATTGTGGCTTGCAGTTACAACCACACCTGCTGTGCAGCCTAACTCACGAAGCGCAAAGGAAAGCATTGGTGTAGGACGAAGGGACGGGAAAATGTATGCCTTAATTCCGTTTGCAGCCATGCACAGAGCTGTCTCTTTTGCAAATTCCGGTGACATATGTCTGGAATCAAAAGCAATAGCAACACCCTTTTCCTGAGCATTTTCTTTGATGATAAAGTTTGCCAGACCCTGAGTTGCTTTTCTTACTGTATAAATGTTCATACGGTTAGTGCCGGCACCCAGGATTCCTCTCAGGCCGCCTGTACCGAATTCAAGGTCTTTATAAAATCTCTCTTTGATCTCCTGAGGATCATCTGCGATGGCTTTTAACTCAGCTCTTGTATCAGCATCAAAATACTCATCCTCACACCAGCGCTGATAGGTATTGTTCATGATCAGTTCGCAGCGCTGTTTTACACAGTCAGGGGAACGATGAGGATCTCTTGGTGTGTTGAACAGATAATCTTCCAGTTTGTCAATCGTAGTAGTTGCAACATGCATTCTGGTATCGCAGGAAGCATAATAGATGTAAACATCTCCGTTCGCCTTTGCAATAGCGCCGTTTGTAAATACTACATTGGAAACATCTCCGACTCTCTCTTTTCCAAGCGGAACAAGAAATACACCGGATGGCTCAGCGATCACTTTGGACGGATCATTCAAATCTGTTCCGAATACATAGAGAACATAACGAAGTCCTGCTGCTGTATTTCTTACACCGTGAGCAATATTGATCCAGCATTTCTTACCTCTGATCGGCACTGCACCTGCACCGTTCTTGGACTCTGTCAGAGGATGATAAATTCTCTTGCTGATAATCTTCTCTTCATCGATCACTGCATGCTCAATATCGTCACAAAGACCAAATCCGATTCCTCCGTCGATTCCTGTATCGCTCTCTGCTACTGCAAAGAAAGATTTACGGTCATTTCCCTCTACGCGGACAACCAGATAATATTTTCCGTTCAGCTCAATAGCACCGGAATTCATCACTGCATTGATTCCGAGACGTTCCTGAAAATTGGGGTTTGTCTTCGGATTCAGGTCATATCTCCATTCAACCGGCGCAAATTCTCTTGTCAGTACCGGATACTCATAACGATCATAAATTCCATTATAAAAATCTGTTTTCTGATTTTTTCTTGCGATCAGTTTTTCTACTTTCGCTTTTTCAACATAATACTATTTATTCAGCATTTTTCATCCTCCTTATTACTTCCATACACATACGCCCGTTGTGATACGGGCATTTCCATGGTTCTACAATAGGTCCGTCTCCAGGTGTGTGGTCTTCCTTTACATACCAGAACCACTCAGAACCTTCTCTTGGATCCAACATATAAGTTTTAATATAATTCCATTCATCCTCTGCTGCCTGTAAATATTCCTTTTTCTCCGAATCCTTCTGATATCTGTTCAGGAAGCCGATCACTGTCTCTGCCTGCACCCACCAGATTCTCCTCGTATCATTGACCCCGTTTTCACATTCATTCATCAGAGAATGATCCACAAAAGCTCTGTGATAAATATTTTCTGCAATCTCTGTTGTGATCGGTGTGATCTTCGCGGTATATTTTTCATCATCCAGTACTTCCAGACCTCTGTCCATCAGCCAGGAAGTCTCTATATCATGTCCATAGGAATACAGATCAATCAGACTGTTCCAGGTTCTGTCAAAAAATACTTCCTGTCTGCCAAGTTCTTTGTTATATACCTTATCTGCAAAAAGATCCATCATAAAACGAAGCCTGTCTCCTGTAAACGGATCCTTTGTCACACGGTACAATTCTGTATAAGCCTCAAAAACATGAAGCAGGGTATTCATGGTTTTCTCTGCAATAATACCATTCTCAGAAAGCTTGTCATTCTCTTCCGGCTCAAATTTGCGGTTAAAAGCTTCCAGATATCCATACTCATCCGTACATCTGTCCTCGATCACCTTCTGAAGACCTCTGGCAATCTCCAGTGCTTCCTTGTTTCCTGTTGCATCATAATAGGAAGAGAGAGCATAAATTGCGAATGCCTGATTATAGGTATGCTTCGTTGTATCTGACGGTTTCCCGTCATAAGTGACTGACCAGAACATGCCGCCATATTCTCTGTCCAGACATTTCTCCTTCAGAAATGCATATGCATGATCTGCATCCTCTTTCAGTTTTTCTTCTCCAAGTGTCATATAGGCATTGGCAAAAAACCACAGGATTCTGCTGTTTAAG
Source organism: Blautia sp. CGZ-1-C1 (assembly GCF_056504575.1). Classification (NCBI taxonomy): domain Bacteria; kingdom Bacillati; phylum Bacillota; class Clostridia; order Lachnospirales; family Lachnospiraceae; genus Blautia; species Blautia sp. CGZ-1-C1. The sequence continues at coordinate 2,845 of NZ_JBWLUT010000060.1, read as the reverse complement.
ATACATCCCTTTTCATAATCCTTTTGCACCTTAAGGTCATAACCCATGTAGCCATAAAAACCGCCGTATTCTTCATCCCTCAGGTTTTCCCAGAAAGGGATCAGCTTCTGTGTTAATTCCTCTTCAATTTCCTTCACAAATGTACCCATTTTTCTCCTCCTGTCATTCTGTCCTGATATTTTCTGGTTTGATTGTACCACGATTAACTTAATTATCAATATTTAATTGCTTAAAAAACAGTTTTGGAAAAACCACAAATATTTAAGTTCTGTTTTTGTATATTTTCACAGCAAAAAAGCTCACAGGTAAACCAATTTTCTTGATTTTCCTGCGAGCTACAAGCATTAACGCTTAATCTTTAATAGATTATTTTTTATGTTTCATATTCCTATATTTAATTTTTCATTTAGTTTTTCAACTTTCTCTACAGCTTTTCTGTACACTTTCCTTTTCTACGATTTTTCCTGAAACAATACTTAAGCCTCGTCCTGAATCCGGATTCTTAATCTGTTTCAGTGCCTTTTCCAGTGCTACTTTTACCATTACCAGGGTATTTACCTCATAACTGGTAATCTTTTTATCCGGGAATCCAGGATACAGGTAATTATCGAAACCGACTACAGAAATATCCTCCGGTACACGATATCCCTGTTTCTCCAGTTCCAGAATCAGTATTCCGGCAGTAAGGTCACAATTGCATACAAAGGCTTCCGGCATATGCTGTGGTAGCTTAATATGCGTAGAACCTTTTTCATCACGGTCTTCGATCAGCCATTCCTCCGGAAGAATCTGTCCATGTTCTAACTGAGCTTTATAAAAACCACAGTAACGATCCATGATACTGCTGGTGGCATGAATAGAACCAACATAAGCCATCTTTGTAAACCCCTGTTCAAACAGATATTCAGTCATCAGATACATACCATAAAAATTGTCCGCAATAACTGCATCTTTAGCCAGTTCTTTGTCATAAAAATCCAGAAATATCACCGGCATATCTGTATGTTTCTTCATAAAATGAATATATTCCCTGCTGATTTCCCCCATTACAATCAGAGCATCCACAGTATGCTCTTCCTGAATTCTCGGAAGGATGAAATTCTCCTCCATATCCCGCTTCAGTATTTCCACTGCAGCCATGCAATTCTTATCAGTAGCAACCAAAGCAAGCTCCTGATACATTTTCCAGTAAAAAGTAGTATATGTAGCCAAATATCTCTCAGAAATAATAACACCGATATTGCGCAGACCGCCTTTGTTGCGTTCACGCTTGGCTGCTGCCGTCATCTGATGATAACCCAGCTCATCTGCCACCTTTTGGATTTTCTCCCGCATCTCATCACTAACGCCCTTATTGCCGGCCAGAGCATTATGAACAGTTACAGTGCTGACTCCTACCTTTGCGGCAATATCAGCCATTCTTACTTTTCCCATTACATTATATGTCCTTTCTTATCCCTTTACTCAGTCACTTTCACAAAATGATACAATTTACCCGTGACATGCTCTCGCCACTTAAATCTTACAGATTTTGAAGTGGGAGCTTCCTGCTCAATTGCCCTTCAGGGCAAAGCTAAAACAGGCTATCCCCGCGTGTCCCGCGGTTCTTTTTTTATCCGGTTACGGATCTTTTCTGTGCTATTATGCACATTTTTTATATATTCTTTTTCCTTCTTTCAGAATATTGACCGCCGCATTCACATCCCGGTCCATCCGGTTTCCACATTCGCATAGGTATATCCGTTCTGATAATGCCAGCTCTTTCTTCTTATGTCCGCATACGCTGCATATCTTACTGGATGCAAAATATCTGTCTACTTTTATCATATATTTTCCACGTTCTTCCAGCTTATATCCAAGCATGGAAAGGAACTGACCGTATCCGTTATCCTGTATCCCTTTTCCGAAATGCAGGCCTCCGGCTATCCCCTTCAGGTTCAGATCCTCCACACATACTGCGTCATAGTCTTCTGCAAGGCTGTGGCTGAGCTTATGCTGGAAATCCTTCCTCTGGTTCTTTATCTTTTCATGATATAAAGCAACCTTTTTCTTCTGTTTCTGATAGTTACGGCTGCCCTTTTCACATCTGGAAAGTTTTCTCTGTTCCCGGGCAAGCTTTTTCTCTGCATTCCTGTAAAACATGGGATATCCGGCTCTTTCACCGGTAGAAAATACACACATCCCATGCATGGCAAAATCAATCCCCAGAAATTTTTCCGCCTGTCTTTTCTCCACTGTTTGGTTTTCACAGTCGAACAGCAGGCTGGCAAAATATTTTCCGGACGGTTCCCTGCTCACAGTCACTGATTTCAGCTTCCATCCCTCCGGTATTATACGGTGGAGCTTTATTTTTACTGGCTGCATCTTTGGTAGCTTCAGGAACCTGTCCTGCAGACAGATATTCCCATTTACCATATTCGTTGTATAGGATTTCCGCGAATGTTTTTTTGATTTATAATGCGGAAATCCCACTCCCGGTTCCCGGAAAAATTTTCGGAAAGCCCCTTCCAGATTTAACTGTACATTCGCCAGCGCAAGAGAATCCACTTCTTTCAGCCATGGATATTCTTTTTTATATCCGGCCGGCGTATTTTTCAGCATCTTTTTTTCTTCCTGATAATAACGGATCTTATCCGCAAGCATCCGGTTATAGAGAAAACGACTGCAGCCGATTGTCTTCTCTATCTGAGTTATCTGTTCTTTATTGGGATAAATCCTTATTTTTACTGCCCGGTTTATCTTTCTCACCCTGACTTTCTATATACTGATGGATTGTTCCAACAGGTGCTATATTTCAAAGATTTCTTTTGCTCTCTCTAACATTTTATCGTCCAGCATCTTTCTG
>NZ_JBWLUT010000059.1:0-37796 GCF_056504575.1 Blautia sp. CGZ-1-C1 | reverse complement strand
TACTGCCATCCTGATTCAGGTTTACATTCATGGCAAATTCTTTGCGCTTCACAGGATCGGAAATTTTTGACAGACCCTCATCCAGCGAATCAAATGTGATGGTATGCGCCTGATTCTTATCATCAGTATATTGGTATTGATAAAGCTTCACATACGGCTCCTGCCCGGATACGTAATAGCCAATCTCCGCTTCACTTGTATTATCAACGATTTCTAATATTTTAAAAGGCTTCTCAGCAGTTGTATCATTTACAATCTGCTCGATACCGGGCATCATAGCCGGAGATGCCTGTACAGAGACGCTGGACTGAAGCAAGGCTCCAACCCCTAGGATGCCTGACAGGGCAACTGCTGTACCTGATGCCACTATTTTTTTATGCCTGATCTTCATCATGTATGTTATTCTCCTTGATGTATAATTATGATGTTATCCTATAATTCAACTTTTCCTTTTCCCACAGAAAAAAAAACACTTTCGTTTTCTCTTAGCGTACATTGCTTCAGAGGATTGCTATAAGTACAAGATTATTGAGCATAAAATCCCAAACAAGTTCAATCAAAGAGATTCCTGAAAATGTGAAAAATTTATCGCCTGGTTACTGTTCAAGGGTATGCATAAGTCATTGTAAAGAGTAACTTTTATTTTTTTATATTGTGGATAATCATGTTCAGCAGAAAAAACTGTGTTTATAGTTTTTTCTGCTGTTATTTCTGAAAGCTTATACACAAAAGATTATCTTTCAGGCATATTTTTTAACGGATATCATTTGATTATGTCTGCTTTTTTATTGTAAAACTGGTACCTTATCCACAGTCAGATTGACGAAAGTATCCTTTCCGGCAGTTCGCTTTTTTCCTGTGTTTCTGCTATACTTTTGTCAGGAAAGAGAGGACAGCTTATGAACATTGATTTAAGAGAAGAACTTAGAAAACGTGATGAACTTCTTGACGGTTATCTCAAGCAGATTGAGATCCAGGATCCTGGAACTGCAAGAAGAACAGCGATGCCATAAGGAAACGATACGTGTCCGTAATTACTGGTTCCAGGTACTGGAAAATATGCTTCTGGAGTTTGAAAAAATGCAGAAGAAAACGAAACAGGAGCTCCAGGAGATGGAAAAGCGCGCCCTGAAAGCAGAAAAACAGAGGGATGATGCACTGGATAAGGTAAAAGAACTCCAGCACCAGTTTTATGAAACTGCAGTCAGGCTGGAAGAAGAACAGGGAAAAAATCTGAAACTCCGTGCACAGATAAACCGTGATTATGAAAATTCCTCTATCCCTTCTTCCAAAACACTCCGGAAGAAAAAGATCACGAACAGCAGGGAAAAGATCGGAAGGAAACCCGGAGGCCAGACAGGCCATAAGGGACACTGCCGCAAAAAACAGGAGCCGACCCGGCCAGCAGTCCTTCTCCCGCCTCCGGAAATAGTCCTGGAAGACAATTCTTTTAAAAAGACATCAAAAACGATCATAAAACAACGGGTAGGCATCCGCATGCTCCTGGATGTAACAGAATATCATACAGATGTTTATTATAGCAGTCAGACGGGAGAACGCGTTCATGCTCCATTTCCGGAATGGATTACAGCCATCTGAGGAACCGAATCCTGTAAGGTCTCTGAATTCGAAGAAAGATACCGTAAGATACTGGAGACCGCCCGGAAGGAATATGAAGATGTTCCGGCAAACGCTTACTATAGAGACGGTATAATTTATTTCTGAGAATGGAGAAATATATGCAGAACCATCTGCTGTTCCTGCATGATCTCCGGGTACCTGCCACTAATAATGAAGCAGAAAGGCTTCTAAGGAATTATAAGCGGAAACAGGCGCAGGCCCGTGACATTCAGAAGTTTCGAGAGCATCGATTACCTCTGCCAATGCATGAGCATGCTTGTTTTGATGCGCTTAGAAGAACCAGAAAATATATTTGACAGAGTGTCCAGGATATTTGGATAAAGAAAACCGATGACTTTAACTGTTTCCCAGTTTACACCATCGGTTTTCTTAAGTCCAGTTAGCCCTTGAACAGTAACCTGGGTGAGTTCCAGTCTGTGACTGTCTTAAGATAATCTTATTTAATCTCCGCAGTTTTACATTGCAGAATCTTCTCCAGTTCAGCTACTCTTTTAAGCGCTTCTGCTGTCTTTTTCTGTGCTTCTATTTTTTCTTCTTCAGCAATCATCCTTGCTTTTTCAGCTTCATCCCTTACATTTTCAGCTTCATCTCTCTCTTTTTTAGCTTCATCCCTTGCTTTTTCAGCAGAATCCGCTCTTTGGCGTTCTCTTTCTGTATTTTTGCGTTCAGCTTCCTGACCTTTTTCATACATGATCGTATCTCTCTCAAAACCCTTCATATAACTCAATAACACCTCCCCGTCCCGCTTCACGATATCCACCATCTTCTGGATGTCTTTCAGCGTATCATTTACTGCGTTTGTCTGGGTTGTGTTCTCCATATAATTCAGGAACTGCCGGAGTTCTTCGGATATGTCATCACCTTTTGTTCCCTTAGTATACAGTACGGTTGTCTGTGCACCATCATCGTATGGCATTTCCGGTTCTTCTACGCACATATTTCGTATTGTATATTTCACCCTGTCGTAACCAAAAGGATCGTAATTACAGATAAAGATTACGTATACTCTCTTTAACTTTCCAAAATCCTCTCCTGATTTCAGACTGCGGCTGTCTCTATGATAGCATGATAAAAGCGGATCCTCTGTGGAAATGCGGCAATATACTTTGCTTTATCATTCTTATCCGGCTCCAGGTCATAGACAGATACATCCTCTGACGCATCTATCTCAGCACTGTCATCACTTTCTACATAAACATCCAGCCGGGCTCCCCGCATATTCTTATTCAATCCCCCATAGGATTTCTGTGCGATCACTTTCAAATTCCGAACTTGCTTAAACAGAAGTTTCAGAATCTTTCGTGTAAACTTCTCTCCCATTTCAGGATATGTCATCATGGCATTAGAGAAAATCATCCAGCAGGTTTAACTCTTCCAGTTTTTTTCTTTCATTCTGCATCTGCATGCTCCTTTCCTTATGATGGAGGAAACAGCATCGTTTCTGCAGAATTTATATGTGCCGTTGTACTGTTTCCACCATATTTATTTTCGCTTCATATGTGGAATCAGATTGACCGAACGGCCTTAGAACTTTCCCAGATATGTAATTTCAGTGTAGCAAATGGCAGATGGGATGTCAACCTTAAGAATATGGTGAAAAAACCACAGGCTGGGTGGGTGCCAGTCTGTGGCTCAGTTAGATTTTTAATACTTTCTTTAAGAACTTTTAATAAATTTTGTTTCTTTATTTTCCCAACAGGGAGCGTCCCCAATGTCAGGTTAATCATCAAATAATTCACTATATTTTTGTTCATTAACTTTAGCAACTATTGATTCGTAAGGGTGCGCAAAACCATCTCCATTATATATTATATAAGTCGATATGGTTATGTAGTTATTATCAATAAGTTGATCAATACAGATCATCATTTTCTGCATCAGTGTAGTTTCCACTTAACAGAATAACAGCAAGGAAATTTCCCTTTTCTAAAAACTTCTGTAATCAAATTGCAGTTTATTCATAAAAAAATCCTTTCATATTCTCACAACATAGAATGCAACTTCAACACAAGAAGATTACTATTTCCATTTTTTCCAGCTGTCCGATAAATACTCTGCCGTTTCCTTACCATTGTCATCAAATAAATGTGTTTTGTTGTTCAATTTCAATAAAACCGGGTTAATTCAGCTTTCTTTTCCAGATTTTGTTCACTCTTATCGCCATTATGAGAACGGTACCAGTGATTTCCCTCCAGACGATAAAATACCCAGTCATTCGTATTATCCTGGCGTCTCATAAACCATTTATTTGATGATGAATCTACATAATTTCCATTGAATGATCCAATTCCAGTCTTGGAATAAACACTATATCTCAGTTCACAATACTTACCATCTCTATCTGTTCTGGCATACTTATAAGTATATCCGTCACCATCTAAAGAACAAAGTCTTTTGATACTGTCTATATCTGTTGGAACATAAGCAATTGCCGCTCCACTTCCCTTATTCAACTCATAATCATAAACGTTATTTTGCACAGGATAAATATAAAAATTATATAATATATCTCCCAAGTCAACTGAAATCTTTACATATTTATATTCTGCAAAATTTTGCGCATCACTATTCATATGAACTTTCATATTCCCAGAATCAAAAGTAAAGAATTTTTAAATCATCCTGTTTACATTCTATTGGCTCAATTTCCTGTTGAAGTCAGATAACTGGTTTTTATACTTTGGATTTCTTTGTTTTCATGTTCAGAGTTAAATTCAAGTTTTTGTTCCAAACCAGCCGGACAATTGTATGCTTTTTCTATTGTCATTTTTGGATTCACTGTAATGACTTTCGAAGCTGTACATACTACACTTCCTGATTCCTTTGCCATAACAGTCACAGTGACTGGTATCGATTTATCCGGAGCTTTAACCAGATTCTTCTTCACTGTACATTCTTAATATTTGCTCCCGAATTAGTATTTAATTCACAGATTTCATTCACTGTTGAATTCAGAGACCATTCAACGATATAACCATCAGCATCTGTTAGATGTTGATCATTCTGAGCATCAACGATATCAGCAGAAATATCCACCGGAGCATCATCACCATAATAAATCTGATCTGCAGATGAAGCCAGAATCAGCGTCAATGGTGTGATTGTAAGCTGAATAGACTGTGTTCCTGTTGTATTAGCAACATCCTTCAAAGTATAGTTTGCAGTTAAAGTAACAGTTGTAGGTTGAGTAATATCTGTGCTTGCAATCATTTGCAATTTCTTTAGTATTATTAAATGTTGAATCCTGATAGCTCATATTATTATCAAATTTTATTGCAGAACTATTATCTACATTCCAATTTACCTGTGCATTTAATATTCCTTTTTTATTTTTTAATCTGAGATATAATTGTGCACTTTCACCTGGAAAAAGTGAAAGCTTATTATCCAAGCAATAATCTCAGCAGTATAATTCATCACAACCTTTACAGATATCGTCTTACTGAAATTGTCATTATCAGTATAGTAATTGTTTTTCGTATCATAAACATTTTCAAACAATTGCAGTTTTGCTACTATGTTTAATGTTTTGCCAACATCATTGGATGATGCATGAAATTTCCAGTTTTCTCCATCTGCATTCACCTTACCTGAACCAATACCCTCCCATTGAAGTGTTTTAGCTTTATTAGAAGAAACTTTTATTTTCGATACAGACCCATTTACATCATAAACATCAAGCAGAACCTGAAGCAGATAATCTTCTGATTCATTTGGTCCGTAAACATAAGCCGTATCACCACTTAGTGATTCTAATTCAATTCCATTTGCCACTTTAAAGGTTCTTTCCATGGAGTTGTACTGTAATTGGATTACCGTTATCATAACGAATAACACCTGCCGATAACTACAACAGCAGCAAAACCATGGCAAGCATTTTTAGCTACTTTAAGTTTCTGTTTGATTGTATCACCACCCGGTTCAAAACTAATTCCCGTATGTTCTCCTTTCAACGTCCAAGTGATTGATTGAACATTCACATTATTTAAATTTGTATTAGCCGTAGAAAAATAAAAATCATTTTTGTTATAGCCATCACATTCATAAGTTCTTCCAGCAACAATTGTATCATATCCTAAATTTTCATGTGCAATAATCTGTCCCGTATCAGAAGAGATTACACGGAATCCATTTGTCACGCTTAACGGACCATAGCACTTACGCACAGACACATTGGCACTTGCTTCGAGATTTTCCCCAGTTTCCGATATCATTCTCCAAAATTTCCTCCAACGCTGTAATCGGATGCTTTCTCTGGTTTTTGTTTTCGTAGTGATGTTCACAATATCTGATGCATTGTTTCCATCTATGGTTTCTTCTATCCACATGCTCCGCCTTCCAATATATGTACAGCTGAAGTCCTTTTGGGGTACCTACTGTGTATATCGCATTATTTTCCGGCAATGACAAATCTATTCTGGCAATCTTGACAGTAATTGTATTTGAAACATTATGTTCACTGTTTGTAGCACGCACAGTAAACGAACCTTTATCAGAAATTCCAGCTTCTGAATCTACTAAAATCTGACCCGCAGAAGTAACATTTGCATATGAGCAATTATCAGGCTTGTCCATTGTCCAGATTACAGGTACATTTTCTTCTCCTTTTGTCCCATCACTGTATACATATTTCCAGATAATTTCAGAATTTAAATTCAAACCATTATATCCTGCTGCAACCAGAACGCTCTTTGTTTCTGTTTCGATTCCTGTTACAATCCTGTTATTATTGATCTGAATTGTTACCGGTGCAGATGTAGCTGTCTGTTTTCCATCTGCTGTCCTGGCAGATACAGTTACAGTGATGGTTCCTGTAGCATTATTATTAACTGTAAGTTTTCCATATGTAGGATCCAGGGCAGGGAAAGAACCTTTATCCGCTCCATCTGTAATCTTCCACACTACTGTTGTCGGGTCTATAGGTCCGCTTGCATCGTACGAAAGAATTTTAGAATTACCTGCATCAATAGAATTCGGTGCACCTACAATCGTGATTCTTATATCTGTGCTTCCGGCAGTTGCAAACGCATCATCTGGTTTCAAAACCTGAATCCTGTTTCTGAGATTAACCGTATGAAGAGTTTTAACTTTCTTTCCATTGTTTTCTGTAGTTAAGCGGAAACGCACAATACGCTCGCTCTCTACCTTTGTCACGTCTGCTGTAAAATTCTCAATTCCTTCTGCAAATACAGAACGCGCAATTAACTCTTTAGAGTCTCTTGCTATATCTGAGCTATTTCCTGAAATAATTCCTGTCTGATTCTCTTCATCACTTTCTGCTGCAATTGCAATATCTGTAATTCTCCGCATTTTCTCCAGAAATTCCACTCTCATTCCTATTCTGCTGTGATTCTGGATTTTCTCCACTTCCATTTTCATCCTTCCCTTCTGTACTGCTGCTTGCCTTTGTGTACTGACGTTGGCTGTAGTAAAGTTTTCCTTCACTTCCCACCCAGTCTAATACATCAAATACATAACGACTTGTTCCATCACCGTTCTCATATTCGTTACAGGTAATAAATGTTTTGGAAGCCGCATTGGAATCATCAATATCACTTCTTATCTGCTCTCCCATATCAGTTCCTGAGCCATATGCATAATACACACTTCTGTTTGCATCTATGATCAGATCTTCTATTCGCATTGCAGAAAGTCTCCTGAGCATCTATCTGAGATTTTGTATTACCGGATACACCTCTGAACAGATTGGAGCCTGTACCGATCAATGTCACTACAACACCTGAAAAAATTGCAATGATCGCCACTGTAACAATCATTTCTATCAGAGTAAAACCGGCATTGTTCTGTATTCCTTTTCTGATTGTATCCTTTTGTGTTCTAAACATTCATCAATTCTCCTCATACATTATCTCATAGCTTTAGGATCATAAATTCACAAGATTTCTACTGAAACCGTTTTTGTTATTTCGCCTTAACAGAATATTTTCCGGTTTTTATATTTAAGGTAATCACTCTGGTACGCATTCCACCGCTGACCGTAATAGAACTGCAATATGGCAAACTGGTATCTCTGTCCAATGGAATGTCATTTCCAGATTCAAGAACTTTCAAAATTTCATTCTGTCCCCATTCATTTGACTGAATAGGAAGAAATCCACCTGTTGCGCGGTCATACGTGAGAATGAGAGAACTTCTGCCATTGTTCTCAGTTCCATCCCACAAATTATAGGTATTCCCATTGTTATCCTGATAGCTGATTCTTGTTCCGGCAGGAGCAATTTTTTCCGAATCAGCACTTCTTATTTTGGATGATGATTTACTGTCTTTTCCTCTGTCAAGATAATAAGTGATATAATAACCATCAGAACGATATTCCAGTTTCATTTCTCCCACAAGTCTGTTCATTGCTTCCCGTCTTGTTTTATCAAGCGCAGCGGTTATGGAATTCGTTGCACGCTGAACACGAAAACCAAGTACCGAGTTCAGGGACGGAACAATAATCCCAAGTAAAATGGCAAAAATTGATACAGTAATAACCATCTCAACAAGAGTAAAACCCGTATTTCTCTTTTTACAGCAGTTTAATCTTAATTTACGCATTTTTTTCTTTAACACTACTCTTTTCTCCAGTTTTCATAGGTAACGCAGTCAGCCAGATCATAGGTATCAGAAACCCTTCCTGTATCCGTAGTTTCATCTGAGGTATTTGTATTTCCCAGAACATACTTATCACCCTCCCAGAAGAAACTCTTCGGTGATATTTTCTTATTTTCACCCTCAGCCTTATTCATCTGAGCCTGAAATACTCTTGCAGCTTCCAGAGGTGCAGACTCCAGACTTGCTCCCGCTCCAAGGGTAATCCTTCCCTTTGCCATAATAATTCCCTGAAAATGAACTCCTTGCTTAATTATGACATCACCGGTACATACAACGAGACGTAATTTATCTGCCATAGCAGAAGTAATTTCCAATGGTTTATCTTTTCCACTAACTGTAGTTTCCGACGTCGTACCATCGTCATTTTTTATTTGAAAGGTACTGGGTTTTCCATTATGTACCATGATTGCCTGCAAACCGTCATCCTCATCCGCTGTAAATTCTTCCTTAAGACTGTCCGGATGCTTCTCCTGCAAAAACTGAACCATTTCTTTTTCATTGACCATATTGTCAAAGACATTCCTGTCTGTATCTTTTTTTTCATTATGAGCCAATCCGTCAGAGTCTTTTACTTCTTTATTCAGAAGGTCTACACTGGTAATCATTTTTCTGTTTAATGTATACCACATATTCTGATAATTTGTCTGCTCCTGAAGGAGAGCCTGCGAAACCTCCGGACTGGTGGCAACAGCCATATTGCCTTTAGCAGTAGTTCCATTTTCTGTTGCTTCACCGCCCTCATAAGAAAGAACATTTCCATTTGTAACATAACGGATATAATTCTTCATATCCTTTACCTGGATTCCGCTATTCGTACCACTGAAATAGAAAGATAAATATTTATCCAGATTTGTCTTTACTGTAGAATTATTCATATAATAATCATACATAAAATCTGAAGATGCCTTACTGTCTTTAAAATTCAGATAAAAATATACGTATCCCTCATCTGCATTATTACTGTAGAAAACTTTCTGAACAGGATTCGCAGAATCTATGCCAATTTCGTTCAGAGATTTATTTCCCAATTCTGACACTTTCACATCCATTTTCAAAGGAACAGAATTCATCTGTTTCAGTCCGCTGCTTTCGTAATCTGAATAGGACATCGGATTTTTAATTTCCATTTCAGAATTCTTTAATTTGGAAGCATCTATCAATTCTGACGGAAGCAGATATGCCAGCTGTGTTCCCTTCACAGTAATACTTTCTCCCATCATAACATCATTAGAGTTACTTTCTCCATTAACAGACTTTACTTTTGATGTTCCGATGTAGCTTCTGCCTGCCAGCATTATTTTTCTCACACCGGACAAATCCAATGTGGTATTCTTCCCATTGATTACGATAGAACTGCTCAAAGCAGTATCACTCCATCTCTTCTCTGGATTATCATACATATAGTTATTCAAAGAACTTCTGGCAGATTCCGGATAGCCGTATCCATAATATTCGCCCTGTACAGTAACCCTGCTGCCACTTCCTGATTCTATAGTTAAATCATCTGACAGATATGTCGTTCCCAGAAGATTAACCTGTGCTGATGATAATTTCACACCCTGAGCCCAGAGAGTTACACCTGCTTCGCTGGTAAATGACGCATTCGGCTCCATATAAATCTCTCCGGCACTGACAATCTTATCGCCACTTTGTATATCCAGATTAGCTCCGGATTTAACCCAGATACTTGTATAAGGATTCTTCTCCAAAATCGTATTATCATTAATATCCTGTAAAATGCCGGAATAAATACTTCCTGAAATTGTGGTATTACCACCTTCACAGATAATTCCCTTACCTGCCACTACAATCATATTCATAAGATCCGGGAGTGTAGATGGTGTAGGAAACTGCACTTTAGGAATTCCCAATCTGATATCTGTTTCTATTACAGATGCATATCCTTTAGGGTCAACATAAATCACCTTAAGATTTTTCAACAAGATTCCATTTTTATTATCTTTTGTCATTACCGGTTCTTTATTGGATGGTGTGGTAACAATCAAAGTTTCATTTTCGTTGATTTTCATGTCAAGATACTTTTTCAGATAATCCAGATTATATTTGCTTTGATCTGAGTCTTTTTTCAACCGATTTGCCAGTTTTTTTATAAATTCATTTACAAAATCATTCTGTCTCTGTTTATCAAGAACAACATCTTTTGAATTTTCATCTTTATCATAAGTTTCCAGAACCTTAATATATGCCTCTGACATGGAGTTTCCTACATCCTCCTGAAGTCCTACGCGAATTTCTTCAATTGCGCGTTCAGCAGTATAAAAACTGTCTTTTCCCTTTAAGTCTATAATTTTCATCTGAAAATTACTCAGAGCCATATACAGAACAAGAAGTCCAAGGATTCCGATAAAAGACACTGCAATAATTACAGTAATCAGTGAAAAACCTTTATTCTGTTTTCCGGCTGTATCTTTCTGACCATTCATATTATCGCTCCCTGTTATCAATTTTCTTTCGCTCCGTCCAGGCTTGCAACCAGTTCATCTTCCGGAAATCCCTTTTCAGCTGCGCCTGATTTATATACCTTCACTTTTGCTGTATAAATTCTGTCTGTTTCTGTTTTATCATCAAGGCCATTATAGCTTAATATCTGTTTCGCAGCTGTTCCGGTTTTCTTTCTGTCATTCTCTCCCTTGTCACTCACAGCCTGATAAGTCAGTTGCATTTGATTAATACGGGGACGGGTAAGAATTTGATCAATATCACTAATATTATAATCCAGATTTGTTCTCAATTTCGTCTGTGCCTTATAAAGACTGGTATTTGTATTCCAGTTTGTATGTTCCAATTTGTCAGGACATTCTTTTATCGTCAGTGACATACGGTAGAAATTTTCCTGAGAAGAAGTTGGTATATTATTTTCTTCATCTCTTTGTTTTGTCACATATACATTGACAGGATAATTATTTACATTTTCTATAACAATGTTATCCAGGTTTTTTGTACTGTTTTTAACTTTGTTCTCGTAATTAGGATAATAAAAAATGTACAGATTTTTCAGCTTTGAATCCGCTTCTGAACTGTAAAAAGTCAGATACTCGCTTTTATAGGTGCAGAAACATCCTTTTATATCTTTTTCTTCTGACTTTCCTTTACATGGACAGATATCCATGCGTTCATACTTATTTCCACCTTCCTTTACATAATTATAAGCATTCAATATATATTTAGCATCTGCCTTAATTGTCCCACCACTTTCTTCAATTTTTACATAAAGCGTTCTTCTCGTCTGCTTATAAATATCTTCCGGACTCAGTTTTTCTGCTGGTCTGGAATGTTGTGAAGTAAATTCTTCCGTCAGTTTTTGCTTTTCTTCTTCTGATGTTGCATTTTTGATATAATCGGCCAAATCTTCATCCCACAGTTTTTGTGCTGCCTGAAGCTGTCCATTCGCTATAACCTCCATTGCATTCTTATCCCAGTTTTTCCCCATGATCAAAAAGGCATTTGTTTTAGTATCCAATTTAGCAATGTTAGGTGCCAGATAATCATTTTTTCCTTCATCATTATTAGTAAGTGTTTTCTTTTTATATCCGGAACCTTCTCCGCCATTAAACTCTATCAGTGCATCAAAAGACTCATGATTACCCGGCACATTTGTAAGTTCAAAATAATACTTGGAGACATTATTGCCTGTTTTTCTGGGATTGAATTCATAGCTTTTACCCTCATCCTTGGAAATAACAGATGCTGTTACCTTTGATGTATCCTCTCCATCCAGAGTATTGTAGAGGCGCACATCGTTATAGTTACTTCCATCCTTTATGACTTCCTTTACCCCGATAGAGTTCCCTGTTTCAGTATTGATTCTGTCTCTTTCAGAATCAAGAAAAGAAAGTCTTGCCTGTCCGTTCAGAAAATTAATGGGATAATTAAATGCCAGTGAAACATCCTCAAAATCTTTGGATTTAATCTCTTCCATAATATTCTGCGCTACTGTTGTTGCCTCAAGATAAAGATTTGATTTCTTATTGATTCTCTGCGAAGTTACGAAGCTCTGAAGAAGCACTGTTGCTGTTATGGAAAAAATACTAACCGCAACAATCACCTCTAACAATGACATACCTGCATTCGATTTTTTCCTCTTTTTTCTGTCCATCCCAATGCTCCTTTCTGTGTCCGGTTATCTATAAAAACACAGTTAGAGGGGCTCTGATTTCTCTCCCCTCTAACATACTTTCCCTATTGCGCCTGTCCAGTCGTCTCAGCAGCGACTGCGTCCTGCGTGTTTGCTCCTTCCTGACTGTCTGTTGTCTGGCCGTCAGCGCCGGTGTCGGAAGCCGCCTGTTCTGTGGTTGTCTCTGCGGCTTTCTTTTTGTTCTTCTTGCTTTTTTTGCTCTTTTTGCCTGACTCTATTGTTCCGAAAATATTATCAGTTCCGTATGCTACGCTTCCTGCATTCGGTTCTGTATAAGTCTGGCCTGTTCCTGCCATGAAAAACAGGTTTACTGTAATGCTGCCCGAAAGATTTCCTGTTGAGGAATCAAAGGAGGCATTTACATTGTCAAGTGTCATCCTGCCTGTCTGGTCAGCCAGATAATCAACCATATCCTTCAGGCTGGCATAAGTTCCTGTAAACTGCATGGTGTCCTGTGTTCGGTAGAGTACAGGACTGGTGAACACATTGTTCAGATTCTCCACTTCTGCATCGGAGGCAGCCTGACGCTCTTTCTCTCCTATTACATCTGTGCCCTCGATCTCATCAAGCTGAGACTGGGTCTGATCATTTGCCTGCTCTGAGAGGGTCTGGTCAGGCAGATCTGCCAGAGGGTCTTCTGTACTTCCGTCCAGAGAAGCCACAAACTCTCTTGTTCCCAGACCTACATTGGAGATCTGCATGTCCAGGGAATTTTCCATATTCATGGAAAGTACGATTCCGTCTTCAGGACGGATATCTGCCGGAAATGCAGATGTATATTCGCTGACCTTTGCATTGATATCTTCTGTTTCTTTCAGATAAAAATTCCTGTCTGCAGCCAGCTTCAGCAGGTCATCCAGCCTTGTCTTCAAAGGTTCGGTTGATGCCTGGATACTCTGCGCCTCTTCCATCTGCGGTCTGTATCCGAAGAAATATCCTGCTGCAAAAACACCTACTCCAAGAAACATCAGCAGTATTTTTTTATCACGCATAGAAATATTCATGTCCATCTTAATCCTGCCTCCCTATCATTCCCCGGAACTGTCCAGCGGTGCCGGATCTGAATATGTACAGAGTACACTTAAGGATACTGTTCCATCCTCAGCCTCGTCAATTCCTGTAGTGGTTACAGTAGACAGGCTCTCAAAGGTACGAAGCTGCATGATCGTGTTTGCTGCTGCTGATTTGCTTCCCACACGCATGGAAAAGCTGACCTGCGTTCCTGTAGAGCTGAAGCTCTCCACTGTAATATCTGAAGGCATTTTCTCCTCCAGTTCTTCGATAAATGTCTTAAGCCCCTCATTGGGGGTATTTGTATACTGGTACATATTCTGGTAATTGTCATACTGCGCCTTTGCATTGGTATAGGCACTGTAAATCTCCTCAATGGAGCTCTCTTCTGAGATTCTCTGGTTCAGCCGCTCCTGCTCATGTTGCTGATAAATACGGTTTGCATATCCTGCAGCTGTCAGTACAACTCCTGCCACTGTTCCCACCACACAGATAATGATGGCACCACTTAAGGTCTCTTTTTTTTCTTTCTTCTTTCTGTTGACCTTGTCCATCAGGTTAACACCTGAAGTGCCCGGTGAAAGAACTGCAGCGTAAAGACAGACTTCCTGTGTATCCCCGCTGGCAGGCAGGGCAAAATTCTTAAACTCCTGTAAAACATCCACCTGCTGTCCCAGCTCATTGGTGAGAAGCTGCATCAGCCCCTTTATCTGAGCCCCAAGACCACAGCATACAATGGAATCAAAATTTGTATCCGTATGGCGGGAAATATAATAATCCATAATACGGGAAATATTTCCGATCAGGTATCTGAGGCTCTCTGTCACCTCAGCTCTGGCAGTTTCCAGCTTTCTGTCCTCATCAGAGATTTCTTCGTCAAAAGACTCCATATCAAGGAAAGGATTGATACATTTTCTGCTGCAAAGCACATCCAGAGCCTCATTTGCATCCAGTCTGTCCCCAAACTCAGGGAATGCTCTCACTGTCTCTGCCGCACTGTCCACACCATAATTGATATTACGCTGGAGGGTCAGCTCACCGTCCCTGATGACTGTAATGCTGGTTCCCGTATATTCCACCTTAACCAGAATATGAGTTCCTTTTGCATACTCATCCTTTACCGAATGATAAATACTGTCACCTGTGTAGGTGATTCCTGTCATTGTCAGTCCTGCATTCTCCGCAAACTCACTGTAAGCTGCTGAGATTGCTTTGGGAGCAGCATAAACCATCAGATAGTACTGCTTTGTCTCTTCCTTCCCGTCCTCAAGTCTCTGGCTCTCCACATCGATCACACTGTAGGAAAGCACATACTTGCTCACATCAATGGGAAAATAATCTGTGGCATTTGCCTCTACAATGCTCTGTATCCTGTTTGCTTTCACAAAAGGGATACGGACTTCCCTGCTCGCAATCCTGGTAGAACCTGTGACAAAATATACTTTCTTTGTCTTAATCTTTCTCTGGGAAAGCTCTGCCTTAAGATTCTCTCCGAGAGTTTTCGTGTCACGGATTTGTCCCATCCTCCACAGCCCCCTGGGGTGCCGGTATACAGAAACAATTATAAATCCTTCCCTTTTTTCCACGTACTTCAACTTCCGCAACTCTGATCTGAGATGCCTCTGCCTCTATACTCAAAATTTTCGCCATTTGTATTTTCCTCCGTATGAGCCGCTGCCCTCTGCAGACAACCGCCCTTTTTCAATTACAAAAATAAATTTTAACAGATAAAACATCTTAAAACTCATTTTTCTAACTGAAAAGTTTTATGATTTTCAGTTAAAAATTAATGACAGGTACCAGCTGATCCACCTGTTCCCCCACAAAGCAGCCAGCAAAATCCCGGCTGACAGATAAGGACCCATGGCAAGCATACGCCCTGCCCTCTTCCTCACCATGCGGATAATATGGACCACAGAACCAATAATACATCCCAGCACAAAAGCCAGCAAAGTCAGCTTCCATCCAAGAATCAGACCACAGGCAAACATCAGCTTAATGTCACCCCCTCCGATTGCTCCGCCGCCACTCACCAGATAAAGAATCTCCAGCACACCGCTGACACAGACCATCCCAATCAGATGCTCCACCAGATTCCCCCTGTCAAGCACAGCCATGGCAATTCCAAGGACAAACAAAAACACATTGATCCCAAACGGAATCTCATATGTCCGCCAGTCAATCACACTCAGAACCAGAAGAGCCGACGCCATAAGGCAATAAATTACGCTACTCCACACCAGTCCATTAACAGCAAATATCACCACATAGAGGATACCATTGACACCCTCTATGATCGGATACTGAACCGAAATCTCAGATTTACAGTTACGACACTTACCACCTAACACCAACCAGCTAAACACCGGCACCATATCATACCACCGAAGCTTCTGCCCACAGGTCATACAATGGGAGGGGGCTGTCACCACCGACTCCCCAAGAGGAAGTCGATAGATACAGACATTCAGGAAACTACCGATGGTGATTCCGAATATGAAGATTGTTATGTAGGGGATTGCGTCTAAGAAAAGAAGCATAGGTTAATTCCTTTCAATCATTTTTAGTTTCCTGCTTTAGGTGTAGGCACAGCCTGATCAGCCATATTTTTTACCCATGTAGGATAATATGATACTGTAACAGAACCATCATTAGCAACTACGATTGTAGCACTAATATGATCTAATGCAGTACCCTTGCTATCAGACTCTGCAGTCCATTTAGCAGATTTAAGTTTTGTACTTTTCCAACCTTCACCTGCGAATGACGCTAATAAGCTCTCTATAGTTGCATCAGATGTTACTGTAACATCATCTCCAGAAACAACACCCGTTCCTGCCATTGTACCCTTATCCTTATTAGAAATTACAATACCATATGTACCTGCTTTAATATCTGTTGTTCCATCAGCAGCAGCTGTCTTAAATGCTGTAACTAAATTTTCAAGATTACTTACATCTGCGGATTTTCTTGATTTCTCAACATATTTTGTATACTGTGGTGCAAGAATACCAACTAAGATTGCAAGAATAGCAACTACAATTACAAGTTCTACTAATGTAAAACCTTTATTATCTTTTTTCTTTCTGTTAAATAATTTTAACATATTACTATCTCCTTAATTTTCATTATATCGAGATAGTAACATCGTTCATGCACAGCAAAGAATTGTTATGCATTCATCGAAAAGCAAAATCTTTAAATTGCACTCAAAAAATCACTGATTTGTCTGATCCTTAATAGTATCTGGTGTATATTCAACAGTAACAGAACCATCATTCCCTACAGTAATATCCGCTTTAATAGTCTGCTTAGCTGCACCTGTTAATGTTCCATCTATTGTCCATTTCTGTGATTTTAATTTAGTTTTTTGCCAATCTTTACCTGCGTATGAAATCATTAATTTTCCTAAATCACTTGTAGCCGCTACAGCATCTGCACCTTTTTTAAATTCAGTTCCAGCAGTTTTAATTTCAATTGAATATGTTCCTGCCTCGACACTATCTGTTCCATCAGAAGCAGCAGTTTTAAATGCAGTTACCATATTCTCAAGATTAGATGCATCTGCAGCCTTTCTTGATTTTTCCACATACTTCGTATACTGTGGTGCAAGAATACCAACCAGGATCGCAAGGATAGCAACTACGATTACCAGCTCAACAAGAGTAAATCCCTTGTTATCTTTCTTTTTTCTGTCTTTCAGAAATTTAAACATAACTCATTCTCCTTCAAAAATAATTAAATTTCATTTCAATCCGGATAGAGTCATATCGTGTCGAAAGATACAAGAGCAGCACATCATACATGCCAGACAATATATTCAACTTTTCGATGAATACATAACTCTCCTGTTGCTATCATCACGAATGTCACTATCCGGTGATTGATTCAACGAGCGAGAACCCTGATGGGCTCTCCACCCCCCCCCTGTAAAAATCTCTTTTCCAGGAGGGAGGGAGTTATGTTTATAAACTCGTTATTCAGTTTTCATGTTACAATTTTGTTTCTCACTTTCGGTTCAGGAAAAACCTTCCCGTTATCAGGAATCCAGTCACTGCCAATACCAGCTCCGGGATGTAAATATATTTATCTACATCTGCAGGAGACTTAGTCATACTAGGCATTTGGGAATCTGCGTTATTCTGCGAAAAAACTCACTGTCTGAGCGAAGCGAGTTATGAGGTTTTCGCAGAATGCTTTTAGCAGATTTCCGAATGCCTAGTATGACTGGCTCCGAAGCCGTAGATAAATATATTTACATCCCGGAGCGTCCACCTGACAACATATTCCTTCAGACAATCTCAGCCTTTCTCTCACCGTATAATTAAATCACTAAAATCCCGCTTTTTCCACGCGCCCCCTTCCATATCTTACAAGAAAACACGACATTTCCATGATTTCTATGATGAATACAGCCCCTATGCAAGCTGTAATACATCCAAATTTGGTTATTTCAGCAACTTTTAATGCGGTTGCCACTCGCAAATGATCCTTTGATCATCCAAACAATCAGATGTCTAAGATAGTTTAATTACTTTTTATCCATTTCAGGCTATAATCTACATGCACTGTATAATTAAATTTTTATCACAAATTATCCAGCCCATTATACATAGCCCCAATCGGTGAAACCACCGCCACAACCAGCGTACCGACCACAACAGCCATAAACACAATAATCAACGGCTCCATAGCCGCCAGTACACTCTGGGTAGTCATCTCCACCTCTTCATCATAGTAATCCGCCAGCTTCTCCAGCATGTCCTCAATATTACCTGTCTCCTCACCGATCCCTGTCATATGGCACACCATAGGCGGGAAGATTTTTGAGGCAGTCAGCGGTTCTGACAGCGGAATACCTTTCATAACTTCCTCACGTGCTTTCAACAGCGCATTTGTGTAATGGATGTTATTGACAATCTTGGACACTGTCTCCAACGCATCAATAGTAGAGATACCCGACGACAGCAATGTACTCATTGTCCTTGCAAACTGTGCGCAGGCAGTCTTCACTGTCAGCTTGCCAAACAACGGCATCTTCATCTTAACCCTGTCGATAGCAAGTCTGCCCTGTTCTGTCCTGTAGATCATCTTATATGCCGCGATCACCAGAATGATCAGCCCCAGGATCATATACCAGTGTTCTGTCATCCACTCACTGGTATTCATAACCCACATGGTAATTCCCGGCATCTCCACATCCAGGTCTGCAAACATATCAATAAAGATGGGAATAACGAACAGAAGCATAACAGCCACAACACCGATTGCTGCAATGACCAGAATAATCGGATAGATGGTTGCTTTTCTGATGGTTGCCTTCAATTTGGCTTCCTTCTCAAACTGTACTGCCATTCGTGTGAAAGCCATCTCAAGACTTCCTGAGTTCTCACCTGCCTCTACCATATTGATAAGCATTGGCGGGAAAATATCTGACTGGCCTCTCATGGAGTCTGCCAGTGTATTTCCCTTCTCCACACTGAGAAGTACCTCTGAGATAGCGCGCTTCAGCCATTTGTTCTCTGTCTGCTCCGAGAGCATCTGCAGGGCTTCCTTCATCGGGACACCTGCCTGTGTGATGCTGACGAACTGACGGCAGAATACACTGAGATCTCTTGGCTTTACTTTCTTTCCTATGGAGAAATCTATCTCTTTGTTCAGGGCGCCCTGTTCTTTTACAGAGACAGGGATAAGCCCGTCGTTTTTCAGGATATCTATAACTTTCTCTCTGGTGTCAGCCTCAATACTTCCTTTTTTCTCTTTTCCCTTTTTATCTACTGCCACGTAGGTAAAACCCGGCATTTTATCACTTCTTTCTCTCAGTCAGGCTCAGGGGATCTGCCAGATCGGGTTTCTGTCAGAAGTCAAAGCTGACTTTTTTGTTCATGCTGACCGGATCCTGGGCATATGTCACTGCATTGTCCCCATCGATCAGTTTTCTCATATATAAGTCATACAGTGCATCATCCATTGTCTGCATCCCTGCACGTCTGTTGGTCTGCATCACAGAGGATATCTGATAGGTCTTGCTCTCACGGATCAGGTTTCGCACTGCATTATTTGCAAAAAGTATTTCAAGTGCAGCCACACGGCCGCTTCCATCTGCTTTCTTAAGAAGCTGCTGGGATACAACGCACTCTAATACAGAGGCAAGCTGTATCCTTATCTGCTGCTGCTGATTTGGCGGAAATACATCAATGATCCTGTCAATGGTCTTGTCCGCACCAATGGTATGCAGGGTGGAGAATACTAAGTGACCGGTCTCCGCTGCTGTGATCGCTGTGGAGATAGTTTCCAGATCTCGCATCTCTCCTACCAGGATAACATCCGGGTCTTCACGCAGTGCAGCCCTCAGTGCCTGTGCGTAACTCGTTGAATCACTGCCAATCTCCCTCTGGTTAACCACTGACTTGTCATGTCTGTGAAGATATTCGATCGGGTCCTCCAGAGTGATGATGTGATATGGATAATTCCTGTTTATCACATGGATCAATGAAGCCAGTGTAGTTGATTTCCCGCTTCCTGTCGGCCCTGTTACCAGAACGAGACCTCTTTTCCGCGAGGTCATCTCCACTACCTCTGCAGGAATACCAAGATCCTCAGGCTCCGGGATGTTGAAAGGAAGGCTTCGCATAACAGAAGCAAGTGTTCCTCTCTGTTTAAATACATTCACGCGGAAACGTCCCACACCTGAGATGGCATATGCGAAGTCTGTCTGTCCGTTATTCTGCAGTTCTTCTCTGTGACGGACATCCATCAGGGGCATGAGAATGTCTTCCAGCATCTGTGGGGTAAGGCGTTCTCCCTCTATGGGAGACAGCACACCATCGATCCTGTAACTGGGCGGTCTGCCGGTTGTCAGGTGGATATCGGAAGCCTTTACCTTCACTGACTGTATCAGTATTTCATCTAAATCATACATATTTCCTAATCTGCCTCGTAACTCCCTGGGATCTCCGGAGGACTCCGGTTCCGCAGGAATTCCTTCTATATTAATAGTCGTAAAATTAATAATCTGTGAGTCTCGATCATTCATAAGATGCCTTGAGCATCTCTTCCACAGAGGTGGTGCCATTCAGTACATAGCT
Source organism: Blautia sp. CGZ-1-C1 (assembly GCF_056504575.1). Taxonomy (NCBI): domain Bacteria; kingdom Bacillati; phylum Bacillota; class Clostridia; order Lachnospirales; family Lachnospiraceae; genus Blautia; species Blautia sp. CGZ-1-C1. Next base: position 17,282 of record NZ_JBWLUT010000059.1, on the reverse strand, counting down.
GATACCATTATCTCTCAGTGTGCGCATTCCGCTGTTTCTGGCTGCGCGTTCCAGTTCCTCTGTTGTCCCATTCGCTGCGATCAGGTCACGGATCTCGTCGTTGACCTCCATGATCTCGAATACACCGATACGCCCGTAATATCCTGTATGGCTGCAGAAATCACAGCCACAGGGTTCGTAGACATTTACTTCCTCCTGTGTATTCATTCTCAGAACTCTCTTCTCCTCAGAGGTTGCAGGGCGCATCTTCTTGCAATGGCTGCACAGCTTGCGCACAAGGCGCTGTGCAATAACTCCCACAACAGAATCTGCGATCAGATATCTCTCCACTCCCATGTCCGCCATACGGTTCAGAGTACCTACTGCATTATTTGTATGCAATGTAGAAACAACCAGATGTCCTGTTATGGAAGCCTGTACTGCAATAGCAGCAGTCTCCCTGTCTCGGATCTCACCGATCATAATGATGTCCGGATCCTGACGTAGGATAGAGCGAAGAGCTGACGCAAAATTCAGTTCTACCTTATTGTTGACCTGTACCTGATTTATTCCCTCAATATCTGCCTCCACAGGATCCTCTACTGTGACGATATTGACCGCTTCTTTATTTAATTCACTTAATGCTGTATACAGGGTAGTGGATTTACCGCTTCCTGTCGGTCCTGTTACAAGGATGATCCCGAAAGGACTGGCCAGCATATGGTTGAAACGTTCCATCTCATCGGGTGGAAGTCCCAGTTCTTTCTTGTTACGTGTAAGGTTCAGTTTGGAAGAGATTCGCATTACGATCTTCTCTCCATGTACGGTCGGAAGAGAGGAAATACGGATATCATAGTCCTGTCTGTCTACCATGATAGACATTCGGCCATCCTGCGGTTTCCTTTTCTCTGAAATATCCATACCCCCAAGAATCTTGATTCGGGTGGAAATTGCCGGAAGAAGACTATTATCATAGACCATTCGCTCATAGAGCGCACCATCAATCCTGTAACGGACACGAACTTTGCTCTCAAGCGCTTCAATATGAATGTCGCTGGCTCTCTGTCTGATCGCCTGCTCCAGTAAAGAACGTACAAGCTGTACGATAGGTGCATCGCTTACGTCTGCATCTGTGTCCTCATCTGCTGTATTTCCACGAAGCTGTGCTCTCTCCTGTGTAAATCGTCTGGCTGCATCCAGTGTCTCTGATGCACCGTAGCATCTGTCGATTGCTGCCAGTACATCCCTGGTAGATGCGATATACGGCTCTACCTGCAGATTCGTTACAATGGAGATATCATCAATGGCCGCCATATCCATAGGATCTGCCATTGCAAGATGAAGGATATTCGCATTATATGGGTCAAGTTCAAAAGGAATACAAGTGTATTTCTTAAGCAAATCGACACTGACCAGTCCTCTGACTTCCTTCGGAATTGTCACACCTGTCAGCTGGACTACCTTAAGGCCTAACTGCATCTGAAGTGCACGTACGATCATGTCTTCTGTGATAAATCCGTTATCCACCAGGACTTCACCGATCTTCTTACCGCTTCCCTTCTGTAATGCAAGGGCTTTCTTTAATTCATCTTCTGTCAGTACATTCTGCTTGATGAGCAGGTCACCAAGTCTCATTCGTTCACGTCTTAATGCCATCTATGCGTCTCTTTTCCGAATTTAGCAATGCCCTGTTTCTGATACGGCTAAGCTGCCAGCATACCGATCACTGATATTTTCAGGTACGCTAAATGCTGTATCTAATATATATCAAATACAGTAGAAAACCGAAATCATATTATAGACATTACTATTCTCTTATCTTCAGATTTTTATGCTACTGTCCACTTCGTTCTCAGTAACATTTTCTATTGATTCAAACTTAACATATCTTGTATAGTTTGTCAATTTTTGTTTCCCTATTTGCACATACTTTTCACATTTTCCAGACATATCCCGCAGATTATCAGGCAAAAAACTCAAATTTAACTTTAACGTTTCAGTTTTAATGCTGATGGTTCATTCCGGAAATATATAGAAAACGCAAAAAGGCAAAAGCCCTGGACAGTAAGTTCTGTCAGGCGCTTTTGCCTTTCTTATGCTATTTAATTTCCGAGCAGTTATTCGGTGTAGAGTCACGTAGTGAAAGCGGTTTTCGAATATCCGATTGACTTATTTCGCCTTAAATACTGCAACATCCTCTGTAGACAGGTCAATCTTATCAGAAATAATAGATATTGTATTTGAAGAAGAATCCGGTGCTGTCAGTCCTGTTGCGGAAGAGCTTGCAGAACCGCTGTTCTTCATTGCATCCTGCAGGGTATTGCTTACGGTTACATTTGAACTGAAGATATCTGTGCCGGAACTGATTGCTGTGCTGCTGTTCTGCATCTCCTGCACCTGCTCAGAAGTCGGATAGAAGGATGGCTGACGGATATATCTGAAGCTTGCACTATATGCTTCACCTACCGTTACACCATTCTTTCCGGAAGAACAATGTACTGCGATCCAGTCACCTGCGTCTGTCTTACCGCAGAGAATACCTACATGGTTATCGCTTCCTGCTTCTGGTCCTTTCTGGAATACGAGATCGCCAGGCTGTGCATCTGCTTCGCTTACTACGTTTGCTTTCTCCCACTGGTCTGAAGTTCCGTCTCCTACGGCTTCCTGCATAGCTTTTTCCTGATATCCGTTGATTACTGCCCAGGTAACAAAACCGCTGCAGTCCAGACCATATGCACGAATTGTACCGGTACTCTTGCTTCCTTCAGCGGATACTGTCTCAGATGTTCCCCAGCTTGGATCATCTCCGATTACTGTGGATTTACCACCCCAGAAATATCCAACCTTACCAACCAGTGAATAAGCTGCGGAGATAACATTTACTCTCTCCTCAGAAACATCATCACCAACGCTCTCACGGACGAAGCCATTTGCCGCTGTTACAACCGCGCACAGAAGCTTGCAGTCTGTTTCTACATATTTCTTAAGAATTGTACGGTCTTTCTTGGCAATTTTATTCTTCTTGATATAGTAGTTGATCTTACGGTTACCGTATGTAACGTGAGTAATATTCTGCTTGTCTCTTACGATTGGATTCATCTCTGCGAAAATCTTCGCCAGATCTTCCTTACAAGAGGAATCAAGTGTGAATTCTGTCTTGCCGTCTTTGCTCTGCTGGTATACATATACTGCAAGGATATCCTGCCAGTTTCTTACCAGAAGACTGTCTGCGGATGTGGTGGTCTTGCTGCCGTCAGTGTCGCTGGCATCTGAAACTTTATTCTTCTCTTTATATTCTTTCTCGATTTCATCCATAACAGTGGCAAAATCATCTGAGAAAGTCAGGTTGTAATTGCTCTTTAAGCTGTCCAGATAGAAATCCTTACCGGCATGGATATTAGATGCATAGTATACCGGAGTTCCAGTCTGCGCTGTGCCGGTGGTATTATCTGTAAATGAATTGTTTGTGTTGCTGTTTGTATTATTCTTCTGCTGTTCTTCTAACTGGGCAATCTTAGCCTCTGCCTGAACCAGAAGATTATAATTTGAAACCTGTGCTTTCTCTTTATCAGAAAGGGCATTGTAAGCTGTACGGATACTCTGAACAATAGATTTCTTCTCCAGAGTTACTTCCTGCGCATTCAGTTCAGTAATTCTTTTGATCACATCCTGTGCTGCCGCTGTAATCTGATCTGCCGGTGTCGGTGTAGGGTCTGCCGGTGTAGGCGTTGGGTCTGCCGGTGTCGGTGTAGGATCCACCGGTGTCGGAGTCGGGTCTGCAGGAGATGGTGTAGGATCTACAGGATCCGGAGTTGGATCTACCGGTGCTGGTGTCGGGTCTGCCGGTGTCGGTGTAGGATCTTCAGGTTCTGAACCAAAGTCGCTGGAGTCGCTGAAGTCTGAACTGCCGTCTTCTGATGTATATGAAGGTACTTCTTCCGCTGCAAGTATGGATGCAGGACCGGATAATACCATACCTGACATCAATGTCAGACATAAGAACTTGGTAAGATACTTGTTTTTCATATATCTAAATTGCTCCCTTCTTACTCTAAGCATGTCCTTGTCCCCCTGTCAGTAAGGGCATACTGTTTATTCTTTCCTATCACTCAACAGCATTAATTATGCTGTTTGTAAGTTTATTTATATTTTTTACTAAAACATTAACCTGTTTTATTCTAGCATAATCATTTTGTGAAATCAACCGCTGTGGCCGGTCAATTTCCTCATTTAACCAAAATTCATTTTTTCGTCACATTTTAACCAAATCAGGTTATGAGCAAGTAACGAAGCGGATTGCGAATATTGGTCGCGCACAAAGAGACTGTGTGCAAAAAAGCTGTGCAGAAATTTCTTCCGCACAGCCTTTCCTTATTTTATCAGCATGTATTTTTTCGCTTCAGGCTGCCTGTGCAGTCTTTGCAAAACTCTGTCCGATGCAGATCTGTACCAGCCCCTGGATTACCTGAAAACACATATTCAGAATGAAGCGAATATCTTCTTCCACACAACGAAGTTTATTAAGATATCTCTCATGATTTGCCTCAATATAATCGACCAGTGTGGAAAAATCTGCAAAACGTATCGCAGGTTCCAGATATTTATGTGCTTCTCCCTGCTGTATACAGGCTTTCAGTCTGTTCTTGAGCACTTTCTCATAATGGTTATGCTGAGCAAGTGTGCCCGTATATGTCTTATTATGAGGAAAGGTAAAATAATCCGCCATATAGTGGATCACTTCGCCGAACCGACGCCAGTAAACTCTCTGGTTGCTCTCATCCAGTCTGACATCCGCCAGTTCTCTCATTCTTCTCTTGACATCCTCAAATGTTCCGTAGAACTCATGTCTCTTAGTAATGAAAGACGGCTTGATATCCGGCAGAATGCTGCCCAGGCAGAAAGCCTTTCTGTGAGACTGCAGGCTTGCTGTGGTCTGCATCTGATCCGCAAGATACCTTGCTAATAAAATATGTGATTTTTTACGCAATTTTCTTCCTCTTTCTTTCTTGTGAGAAACTATTGTCCGAATCTGCAGCAGATGTTTCAATTTACTGTTTCATAAGACATCCGGATAAGTGCTGGTCATCTGGATATCCGAGTATAAAAATGTATGTTTTGAAGCATTTTGTTACCGATTGAGTGAACAATAACTAACTATAACCAACATAGTATACTATAACAGGTTTATACATAATATTCAAATAAAAATTTTGTAAAATCTGCTCCGGCCGATTATTGCGTTACTGCTTATTGCTTATTCTGATAATTGTCTTAATAATTCCAGATCGCTGTTTTTCACCTTGAGATTTGTCTCGATTTTCTCTCCTTCAGGAGTGGTAAATACAATCTCAATAATGCTTCCCTCTCTGATTCCCTTGCGTGAAACCGCCTGACAGAATGCAGGGAATTTCGGATGGTTTCTTTTGAAGGTGTTCCATGCACCTGTAAACTTCATCATATTTCTAATATTCATTGTATCAGATATCCTTTCTGCCCTTTAAATCTCGCTGAAATCCGGTGTTCCGTACAGGTCGAATGGAGTGCTCTGATATACATAATAAGTATCTAATCTCATATTCTTTTCGACCTCAAAAAGCACTGAATTATAGCTATTTCTGAGCTATTATACACCACCATTTTCTCTCTGTACACCATTTTTACGCCATTTTTCATGCACCAAACTGAATAATTTTTCTGGTAAGTGATGAAGAATCTGAATTTTCTAATCCTATTGTGTCTTCTAACAGTTTCATATCGTCTACTTTCTTCTGTTCCAAAACACTCGTATATAAATCCATTGTCATCTTCAAGCTAGCATGTCCAAGATATGTCTGCACAGTCTTAGGTGGGATTCCAGCTTCAAAACAGCGTGTGGCAAACGTATGTCTGAATGCATGTCCTGAAAATTTCTCCATTGAATCCAGCGGATCACGCATAAGGTTTATTTCGTCCACAATTTTTTTAATAGCGTCCATATAAATCTGAGAATTTAGTGGCGTACCAAATTTTGTTGTGAACAGTAAATCTGGAAATTTCAACTTACCTTTATATGGAGAATTGTTACAGATTATCTTATGAAGTACAATTTGTTTCTGCAACGCTTCTCTGCAAAAACTATTAATCGGCACTGTCCTGTTACTGGATTGTGTCTTTGGTAAGTCAATATGAAATTCTTTCTGTTCATCTCCATCCAACTTCTGATATAGTAATGTTTTAGTTACCTTAATTTCATTCTTTGTTAAGTCAATATCATTTTCACTCAAAGCAAACAACTCACCAGGACGTAATCCTGTATTTATAGCAACAACAAAAAGATTATAATAAAATGTGCCTGCGCTGCATTCAAAAAATGCTTTCTGATCTTCCCTCGTAAGTGCTTTCACTTCATTTTGAGGTTTGTTAATCGGTAACCGTACACCTCTTGTCGGATTTTTTACCAGAAGATTATCTTCCATAGCTCTATCCAGCATATCAATGAGCAGAACTCTTATTTTATTTAATGTCTCCCACTGATATCCTTTCATATATATCTGATTAATCGTGTCAGTTATCATCAACTTTGTAATGTCTGTCAAACGTTTATTTCCCAGATATGGCTTGATATGTTTGGTATATACGCTTTCATAATGTCTCTTAGAATTAGGTCTGATAACCGGAATTTTATATACTCTCATCCATTTCTCATACCACTGGTCAAGTGTTGTATTCGGTTCAACAACATTCCTCATTTTCTCATTGTCTGCAACTGCCACAGCTATTTTATTTTTAACTTCCTTTAATGTAGAGCCATAAACTTGTGTTCGTTTACCAAATCTGTCCACAAATCTTCCAGAATATTTGCCATCTTTTCTTTGTGACAACCCTTTTCCGAGTTCTTTACCTTTTAAATCTTTTCCCATCGTATCGTGTCCTTTCATATTTCACATACGATAGAAACCTTTGTGCATAGTTTACCATAGTATGTGAATATTAGCAATTCCTCAAGTATCAAAAAAGGAGAGCCACATCTGACTCTCCCGTATCATTTCTTTCTATATAAATTATCCTGCTGCCAGCAACAGATTCTTCTCCTGCATAGGCAGCAGCATCACATGATTCCAGTTACATCAAGCAGTGATTTCGTCAAACTTCCAGTTAATCATAGCCTGGTATAGCTTATCCGGGATGACATCTTTATAACAGTCTGCTATGTATATGATTTCTGCCAACTTATGAGCTTTATATACTTCGTAAGCTTCTTCTATCGTATCGAAATATCCCAGCTGGACACCTTTTTTCTTCTTTGCGTTTTCAGAGTCCTCTGTTTCGCAGCTTTCTCTGACTGTAGCCTGATATTTCCCGGTCTTTTTTGAATATGTTACTCCGGTCGGTAATCCGTTCTTTTTTCTTCCATGAATATGCACGAACAGATCATTGATCCGCTTCGGTACAAGAGATACAAGTGTCTGGACTGAATATTTTATTCCCCGGCACCAAAATATCCTTATCCAGTTCCGCTGTAGGTTCTCCCTCGATTTCATAGAAGTTGTGATCTACCCATTCATAAAATGACTTTTTATCATCTAACCATTCATCACAAATCGTACAATCCTTGTAATCCGGTCTTACCTTATGATAATTCTCGTTATAACATCTTGTTTTCATATTGCTTTTCAGATTATATTTCTGTTCTTTTGTCGGCTTCGGTATAATTTACCATGTTTCTTTTGTCGTGCCACTTCCATAGCAAGCACGCCAAAACCATGCATAAACATAACAACCAGCAAAAACTCATTATTCTTTTACTTATAAATATCACCGAAGTGACACTCTCCTTTCATCCGTTCAATTACCCATGAATCTTTCATGCGTTTTCTCCTTGTATTCCTTATTTTTCCAAACAGAATGAAGCCTGTACTCCACTGTTTTTCAGTGAAATACAGACTTATCTCTTTTATTCCTTATCTAACCTTTTTCCAGTCTCGTTTATTTTTCTCCATGTGTTTCTGGATTGCTTTTTCCATCAGCTTCTCTGCGTCCTCTTCACTCTTTATGACTGGATTGTTAAAGATGAAGTGGTTTTCAGCTACTATTTCTGTATTCTGATTTTGAACTGCTGCACCCGGTGACAGGATCGGTTTCGCCATCATTTCATTGAATGCGTTCAGTGTAGCCACAGTAGGCTTCAGTCTAAATCACGTAAATTCTTTGGTAAGGACGGTTTCACCTGGATTTGCACCAATCAGTACCAGAATCTCCGCGTGGTATTAAAGCATCTCCACCAATCATATCAAGTATGTTAGCAGGAATACCATTACGTACAACACCGCCTTTTGAGAATCCATAAGCTTTGTATGCTTTCAGAATCTTATTTTTGAGCGGAGCGCCCCAGGTATCATAACTTCCAACTCCCGGAGTTTTAATCTGAAGGATATCAGCAAGTTTCTGCATATCATTACGTGTAACTTGTTTACCTTTGGAATAGAAATATCCAGCTAACTGACTAACTCCACTAGGAACATCCGTTGCCCCGTCTGGACGATTTGGAAGAGCATTAAACCAGTCTTTCAGGTAAGCTTTCTGAAATCCTTCAACAGCGGTACTTGACTGATTGCTTCGGAATGCCCCATTTTTATAAGCGTATTCCATAGCTTCTCTGAGATTGTTACCTTCTTTAGAAGTGTCAATACCTACTCTATCAGCATATCGCTTAATTGCACCATAATGTTCATCTGGCATAATATGTACCGTACACTCAGCTTTTGCAAGACCCGGACCACCATTTGCAATAATCTTGCATTTTCTGGTTAAGGATTCATCTCTTGACATTAACCCAAGTTTACTAAGTGGTGCAGCTACACCTGTAACAACACCAGAAGTTGAGACTTTTGCAACTGATTTATCTGTACTCGACCATTCAATATCAGAATGTTCTGGTTTACTTGGTGACCATGTAGCTTTCAATGAATATTTTAAATGACTGTATGTCAGATAAATCTCTGTTGCATTCAGCTTCAGAGAATATGTCGTTCCATTTACTTTTCCCGGCGTTACATTTCCTGCATCATCTGAATTATCGCTTTTCTTCAAAGTATCATCCAATACTTTGTCCGCTGATCCATTGTTACCACCCTGTCCGTTGCTGGCTCCGGGTATCTTGGATGTGTCCATCTTATAGACACCTTCCCATGCTTTTGTTGCATTTACGGCAGCAGTATTAAAATCAGCGGCTTTGGTAATCATCTGGTCAAACGTCTGGGAAACTTTCATTCCGTACTGATCCATCACATCACCAAGATGCTTATATGTACTGTCATAGTTTGACTTCACATTATTAAGCATGTTATTAATGACAGCTTCCTGAAAACTGGTATTCTTCTTCAGTGCATCCAATGTATTATCCAGTGCATTTTCTGCATCCTCCTGAAGATTCTCATATCCGGTTTTCTTCATTTCAACTTCATGCTCATGAACCGTGTCCTGCATATCCTCTTCCGCGTCTGCTAATTCTGCCTTTAACTTTTCTAATCTGGCACGGGCAGCAGCATTTGTTGTTCCCTCTAAGGCAGCAATAGAAGATTTCAGTGCATTGATATCTTTCGATTTCTTCTTTATATTCTTATCATAGTCATAGTATTTCTCTTTCGCATCCAGTGCTTCCAGACGTTTATCAATATTATCCTGCAACAGGTCATTCTCTGTTTTGACCTGGGTTTCATATACAGATATCATCTGCTGCCTGTATTCTGCCAGTGAAGAGGAGGCATTTTGTATGCCTTTCAACAGTTCCTCTGTTTTTTCTTTGTATTCTTCTGCACTGTAACAGCCATTTTTGTACTGTTCTTCCAGTTTATCCAGTGCAACCCTGTAGTTTGCAAGCTTGTCTTTTGTCAGATCAATGGATTCCTGTAGCAGCAGAACATTTGTAAGACCATTCTCCGTCAGAGAACCATCATCATTATAAAAGCTGTCCTCGTCACCGAGAAGTTTCTGCATGGTCTGGTACTCCGTAAGCACACTGTCGATCTTATCCTGAAGATCATCAAACGGTTTCCAGCGCAGTTCCATAATCTTATTCTTCAGTTCTTCTATACTGCTTCCAAGATTTAGTATCTGTTCATCAATTTTTGCAATCGAATCCAGATATTCCTGCGCTTCCTCATTGTTCCAGCTGCTGAAATGTGCATCATAGTATTCCGCCTTTTCTGCCCTCAGCTTCTGAAGTGCCAGAATCTGGCGATTGTCTGTCTTGATCCGTTCGGTGTAATCTTTTTCAGATATCTGTCGGTCAGGATTATCTGTTACTTCCTTGTAACTGATTGCAGCATCCTGCTTTGAACCAGCTCTTTCCCAACGGTCAACCGCCCATTGTTTTACATTTTCTCTTGCATCCTGAATCGCCTGTGTCAGTTCCTGAATATGAGTATCTGCTTCCACGTATGTCGTTTTCAGCTCCGTATACTGTTTCAGCATCTCCTGATATGCTTTATCTTTACGATTATTGCCATTCGTTTTGAGATATTCTTTCATTCTCTTCTGGACAGCTTTCATCTCTTTGGAAGTCCAGTCTTTCTGATACTGCGCATAATCACGCTGTTTTTTCATATCCTTATAATAAACAGAACCAATCTTCTGACTCTTGCCATTTGCGATTCTGTTCTCAGCTTTGGCAGAATAATAGTCTTCAGCAGCTTTACGTTTGCCAATAATCAGATCATAGGAATCATAGACATTATCAACTTTTGCTTTAGCAAGCTTCAGTTTCTGTGCTCGTTTTTCACGGTTAGTGTCCTTTGCATCCAGATATTTGTCGATCCATTCTTTATAAGCATCCACCGCAGCTTTCTGACTTGCAGATAGAGATTCAATGTCAATGGTCTTACCTTCATCAATCTTTTTCTTCAATGCCGGAGTAAGATACTGGCTGACTGTAGCATCTGCTGCCACTTTCTGTGCATAATCCCAGTATTTTTTCATGGCTGCCTTAGATGCATCAATCTCTTCCTGTGTGCTTGCAATCGCTTTTTCATAATACTTCTGGGATTTCGTATAATGACTATTGTCACTTTCTGCATAGTCCGTATACTTAGAAGTTGTCCGATCCAGACGATCCATAGCAGTTTCTACCCAGTCCATAGCATTATCGTTCAGTTTCTTAACCGCATTTTCAAGGGCTTCATCTACTTTATCAGCTGCATCACTGGTTGTTTTTCCCAGACTCTGTGCTGCTTTCGTATTGTTATTAACGGCAGCAGTATTCGCTGTAGATGGACTACTGCCGGAATATGTCTTGTGCCCGGATGCAATATTTACCTGGCTGACAGAAATTCCACCTCTTACCATGGCTGTACCGGATGCTTTTGCCATTCCGCGGCTGTTCACAAAGCCCTGTTCCAGCAAAGATTCCGTCTGTAAATGGTTAAATACGATACTTCCAGCCGGAATATACTGAAATTCCGCACCGTTATCCCCGACCGTATGCCATGTTCCGGTTGCCGGATCAACTACGATCTCTCTTCCCAGTTCTCCAACCAGTGTCATACCGCCTGTTTTTGTTCCCCAGTTGCCTTTTGCATCTGCATGACCGACCAAATGAGGGTAATGTGCACTTCCAGATACATGAGCGCTACCGCTTGCACCGCCTGCTCCCTTTGTTGGCGCGCTTGTATTTGTCCAGTTGACAGTTCCTGTCGCGGTAAAACTTGTCTTAACCTGACTTACATTATTCGTCCAGTTAACCTGACCATTGGAAGTATGCATCTGTGCAGCCCAGGCATCCACTTTTCCGGTGTTGTTGTCCCACTCTACTGTTCCCTGAGATTTCTTCTCCTCTGCTGCATAAGCATCTACAACTGAAGAATCCACGCCTGCTTCTACCATCATTTTCGGTGTCAGTGCCTGAATGGATGCTGTAATCGTCGTTTCAGAGGTTGTGTCTATTCCAAGTGTTGCTTTGATCTCCGGGGTTAATCCGTCAATCTCACTTACAAGACTGTCCACCTGACCTTGTGCTTCAGATGTATCTGCACCGACTGCCGCCTGTAATTCCACGTTGTTCTGAGCCTGCTGGAACTGCTGTAATAAAGATAACGTGTTTCCAAGCTCTCCATCCACCTGAGAAGTATCAACATTCATTACCGCCGGAGCTTCCAGCATCTGTTTCTGAGTTACACAATACTGGATCACCGTGTTTGCATCATCCACCTGTGATGAATCTACTTCCAGAGTACCTTTGTAATCCTGCATCTGCTGGATCGTATTATCCAGAGTCTTGACCTTATCTTCCGTACTATCAATATCTGAAACATCTATCTGGATATCCAGGTCTTTGTCGCCGGACAGTTCTTCAATCCTGCCTTTCGCTTCTCCTGCTGCCATACCCAGATCCCCCAATGTCTTGATAGCTTCGTCAGCCCAGTCAAATTCACCGCCGAACTCTTCCATCTCTCCAAACATTGCCTGTACCATTGGCAACGACAGATTTAATCCGTCTGCAAAGTCCTGCATAGTACGCTGACCTGCAATCTTATACTCACCACTTGCTTCATCCAGTTCCATCAGTCCGGCTTTTGTCGCCTTTGCACAGAACTCCGCAACATCCAGTCCGGTTCTGTTCCCGTCTGAATCATGGTTAAAATAATGCTCAATACTATCTATATAAGAAGAAACTGCTTCTGCATCTTCTGTATCTACAGAATCCGGGACGATAAAATCCACTGCTGCTTTATAAGAATTTGTTCCTATCCTTCCATAATCCTCAGAATCCGTATTCTGTGTTACATCCTCAATGTGATCCAATGCTCCCATAGCATCGTCAAACATATCTCCTGACTCAGAAGTATTCTGTTTATCCAGCCAATTCTGATATGCCCCTGTTGCTTCTCTGAGTGATGCAGACAGCAGATCAAGCTGGTTACACTGATTCACTAATCCATCATTCTCAGATAACAGTGCATCTATACTACTCTGGATGGTCTGTGCATTCTGACTTTTTGCATCAGATAAATTTCTCAGTTCATCCCGAAGCCGCTCGATTTCTGCAATGTTCTGCATATATTGCGCCTGTTTTTCCAGTTTCTGATTCTCATTCGTCTGGATTGCTTCCTCTGCTTTTGCTTTTTGCAGTTCCCGGACTTTCTCGGCATTCAGATGTAGTGCGCCATTGTTATATTCCAATGCAGAGGTGTAATCTGAAAGCTCATCTGAATTAAAATCATCCAAAGATATAGACTTCCCTGTTGACTGTGAAGCGAGAACTGAAGTTGCTTTCTCAATCCCGGATAACGCTTCCTGTGCATTTATGATCTGGTCTGCCAAATCTGAGACAGCTTCGGTTGTTGTGTCCACAGAAGCTCCTGCACTGGATGAAATGACTCCTAACTGTGTAAGCATATTCACCAGCTTCGCCACTTCACCGCTGGATGTATCAGAAATCAGTCCACACTCCACTGCTGCATCCACAAGAGCATTAATCTGATCTTCACCTTCTTGTACACCTTCTGTCTCGAAAGCATACTTGAAGTCTGTATCTGTCAAACCAAGTTCTTTCAGGGAATCTGCATTCTTCTTTATCTCTTTTCCGAACTTTGAAGTGTCTTTTCCTGATAAAGCATCACTAAACTGATTCGCAGCGATAGCCGTATCATTTAACTGATCTCTTACCTCCGAGAACTGATCCGCAAACTGAGACATATCAGAATTCTTTAATAAAGACTGTATCGCCGTATCTACCGTTTCAAACTCTCCTGCTGCCTGTGTGATCTTATCAGAATCGCGTTCTGTCAGTGCATCATTATAATTCTTTACTGCTTTTGTATAATCATTCAGCCATTTCAGAGCTGTCTGGTCTTTCCCATCAGCTTTAAATGTCTGTTCTTCTGCAACCAGCTTCGCTTCCTGTGCCTGTTCATAAAGATCACCATATTTTCCAAGTATTTCATTGGCTTCTGATAATCCTCCTGATGCGTTATCCAGCATCACGCTTAATGTATCAGATTCTCCATACTGTTTCTCAATGGATTTGGCATCATCCATAAAGTCATTCAATGCCTGTTTTGCCGTTACAGAATCCGCTTTAAAATGGACATCCATTGTAATTCCGTCCATTTCCGGTTCTATCGTAAATACTTCATCCCCGTATTCTTTCTTCAGATCATTAATAGATTTTTTGATTGCTTCAGATTCTTTGGAACCATTATCAAGGAATTGTCCAAGATAAGTGTGGCGTTTCTTCTCTACTTTTTTCTCTGCTTCCTCAATCCCTTTTTTGTTCTCGTTCTGGAACTGGCTGGCTTCTTTTTGTGAAACCTTATCCAAAAGTGCAATCTGTTCTTCCAGACTTCCATTAATCAGGTCAATCCCGGCTACCTGACTGTGGTAGGAATCTGTCAGTGACTCCTGAATAGATAACAGTTCGCTCTTTGCGCTGGCAGCTTCCTGTTCGGTCAAAGTCCCAGAAGATAATGCGGTACGAAGTTCTGTGATTCTCTCAATGTTATCCTGCAAGGATGTATTATTTTCCTGCCATTCGGTACCTGCCTGTTTTGCGGAAGATACCGCTTCCTCAACAGAATGTTGATATGCACTAAACGCAGATACGGCAGCCGTTACCCCAGCAGCCACCAGAATAAGTGGATTCGCCATTAATGTAGCCCACAAACCAGATAATGCACCAGATAAAGAGAATGTTGATGCCGCTGCTGCACCTTCTGCGGTTGACAAGCCCATTGCTGCTACCGATGCCTGTGCTTCTGCACTGCTCATTCCCTGATTTGTCAGAATTGCTGCCCTCTGTGCATCCGTTAAAGCAGTACTGGACAGAACAAGTCTGGTCTGTGATTCCGATAATCCCTGTGTCAACGTCAATAATCTCTGGAAAGAATCATCCGGGATATTTACTGCCCTGCTCAGATTCAAAGCATTTCCAAGATTTGAAAGCTCCCGGAATGCCGCTACAATCTGCTGAATTGCATACACTCCACCTGCTGCACCAAGCCCTGCAATGGCAGACTGAACCAGATTAATGTTATTTGCAAAATCCACAAGACTCTTGGAACCGTCCAGAAAACCTGAATACAAGTCGCTGGATACGGTAGATGTAGCCAAATTTTCAAGACTTACTTTCAGTGCGTTGGTCTTTGCTTCCAGTGAAGTCAGGTAATTATCCTCAAATTTTTTCTGTGCGGTGCCGTCTGCATTTAACGCGGTTTCTGTTAAAGACTGCACTTTATCCCAGTTGTCAAACATGGCAATCAGTTTGTTATACTGGTAGGTACCTGCCATAGCTGTTGCAACTGCTTTCTTTGTATTTCCATCAAAGGTTGACCACTTGCCTGCAACTTCATCAATGATCGGTTCCGATTCTTTGAACTGTCCATTCACGTCACGCATGGAGATTCCTACTTTATTCAGGACTTTCTCCACATCATTCAGGCTCTCGCCAGTTTCAGAATCTACAAATTTACCAGCCTTAATCTGGTTCATTCTGGAAAGAATACTCTTCAAGCCTGTACCAATCGAATCATCACTGTCCTGTGTTACGTCCTTGATTGTTGCAATCATGGCAGCAGTTTTCTCCAGACTGACACCTGCATTATTCGCCTGTGATGCAACTTTTGTCAGTGCCTGTCCGATTCCTCCGGCATCTGAAGCAGATTCCAAGTCGATACTCGTCAGTACATCATTAATATGCCCTGCCTGATCCGCATTCATCTGGAAACCGTTCAGAGTTGCAGTCAATACCTCTGACGCATTCTCCGAATCCATCTGTGCATCTTTGGATAGCACCATACTGTCCTTGATAAGCTGATTAGTCTCAGACATGGAACGTCCCTGTCTTAACCAGCTGTCCGCAGATTTCGCTACATCCGAAGTGATACTTCCAAGTTCCTGTCCCAATGCATTGTAACTCTGCGTCAGATCACTTGCATAAGAACGGCTCTCACCTGTAGCCATTGCAAGGTCAGTCTCCAGATCATTAAATTCCTTCACTGTAGAAAGAGCTTCTTTTCCTGCATCCGTAATCTTATACAATCCATCCTGCATCAGATTCGCCAGACTGTATGCACTGAAAGCTTCCCTGAAACTGCTTCCCAGAGAAGAAAAGATACTCTGACTTCTCTGTCCTGCTGTATTTACACTTCCAAGTGCCTGCTGCAACTGTGTAAGCCCGGAAGTATCTGTCTGTGGAGCCGTGACCGGAACTTCTGCCTGTATATTCCCGGTATTTGCCGCCTGAGCTGTAGCATCCGTGACCGGATCAGTGTTCACTCTCAGATCAATCTGAATATCCGTAATGCTCTCTACTGCTGCCCGGAGCTGGCTTTCGATCTCTTCCGCATCCACTTTAAAATGCACCGGAAGTTCCAGATCATTCAATGTAAGGTTCAGATCAGACTGTAAGGATTCCCGATCAACCTGAAGATTTACTTTTACAGGTTCTTCCCCGGTTCCAAGCTGTCCCACGGCACTTCTAAGCTCTGATATCAGTTGTTCGTCATTGATCTTCAGGTCAACATTGAGAGCTTCCCCTGCTTCTGTCCCTGCGCTCTGTACTGCGGAACGAATATCTGAAGCAATTTTCTCAGTATTCACCTCAACATCAAGGTCGATCATTGTTTTCGCTGCTTCTGTTGCAGACATAAGATTTGTCTGTAAAGCATCTTTCAGCTGTGTACCTGTTGCTAACACCTGCTCCGCTATCGAATCTGTCATAGCTGTAAAGTCTGCACCTTTCAGATCACTCACGGAAAAACTCTGTGTCATATCAGCTCTTGCCTGCTTCATCAGATCAAAGGCATGAGTGATCTGATCCACCTGATTCATCATATCTGTAGAAAAGTGTTCCGGGAATAAGCTGGTCATTTCTCCCCAGATGGAATCTATAGATACGCCCTTTGTGGAATCCCTGACAATCTTTCCGATATTATTTTGCAACAGTTCCTTATAGGCATCACCACCCATTGCTTTTTTCAGTTCATCCGATACATAAATCTTCTTATCTTTAAAGTAGTTGAAAAAATCATCATAAATTCCGGTCTTGCCCTGAACAATCTTTGCATTCTTTGTAACAGTATCAGACAGATTATTCAACCCGGAATAAAACCCGGAAGCATTCTTAAAATCAAAATCACTGCCATTCCAAGTCTTGCCTAAGCTGGACACCATCGTATCCATCTGTTTCTTCATCTTATTCAGCACGTTCTTATCTGAGATATTGAAAGAACCTGCCAACTGTTCCGTAATAGAAGAGGTATCAAGCTTTGTCTGCCTGATACCTTTCTCAATACTGGAGCTGAGTTTCTTTGCGGAATCCTGATTTACTT
>NZ_JBWLUT010000058.1:0-2437 GCF_056504575.1 Blautia sp. CGZ-1-C1 | reverse complement strand
GTGAACCACATATTGTATCCGCTTCTGGTAACCAAGTGTCTGGAGTTCTGTGATGGAAGGAAGCAGCATAACAGCGGCTGAATTTGTGATCGTTGCAGGAAACAGGATGAGAGGAAGAGCCATACCGGTAAAAATACCGTAAATACTTAATGCGTCTTTAGCACTTAATCCAGACATTTGTAATCTGGCAGGGATGAGAATGACTTCCATACTGCTGAGAACGGTCAGAAGTATTTTGTTTAAAGTAAGAGGCATAGAAATCTGAAACAGATTTTTTAAAATCCGGCCAGAATTTTTTATATGTGAAAAAGTATAATCTGTTTTCTTTAAATGCATACTGACAGCAAAAAGAGAAATAAAAGAAGAGGCGATTTCCCCGATAAGATTTCCGCCAACCGCTATCGCCGGAGTAATGGTACGTTTTTGTGATTCAAAAATAAGGTAGAGAACATAACAGCCGCCTACACGAAAAATCTGTTCGAGAAGCTGTACCCCTGCCGGAAAACCTGCTTTTTTTCTGCCAAAATAGTAACTGTTAACACAAGTATGAAGTGTACTTAAAGGGATACTAAAAGACAGTATCTGTATCAGAATGGCAGTTTGGGACTCTTTGAGAATCTGTGTAGCCCAGAAATCCGCATGAGCATAAAGAATCCAGGAAAGGAACAAAGAAAACATAATAGAAAATATCGTGCCAATGATGAAATAATCACCGGCGTGTCTGGGGGTATGAAGGGCAGTTTCTGAAGCTGTAAGGCGGGAAATCGCTGACTGTATACCTGAGGCGCAAACAGCCATTACCAGAAGCTGCAAAGGAAGAACAAGCTGGAAAAGTCCCAGTCCATGTGCACCGATCGTATGAGAAAGGAATATTCTGTAAAAGAAGCCTAAAAGTCTGCTAAGCAGTCCGGTAAAAGTAAGTAGTAAAGTCCCCTTTATAAAAAGCATTTTTGACATAATAAAGTTTTCAGCCCTTTTAAGTTTGCTGCGTAATAATGCTTACTATTCACTACTGATGTCCCGTAAGGTCTGTGCATCATGAAGCGTGTTACTGGGCACGGAGTGAACAGTAACCTTAATAACGCTTTTACAGCAATATATGTACAAAACAGCCTTGACAGAACAAATAGTTTCTGGTAAAGTAATCATGAAATCCGAGGGAAACACTGGGAATTAAAAAACGAGGTGAGAAAATGAAACTGTCAACAAGAGCACGTTATGGTTTGAAAGCGTTGATAGACCTGGGATTACACAGCGAAAATGAAGCAGTCTCTTTACAGAGCATTGCAGAAAGACAGGATATTTCCACAAGCTATCTCGAACAGCTTATGGCCATGCTTAAGAAAGCTGGTCTGGTAAAGAGCAGCAGAGGTGCCTATGGCGGTTATCAGCTTGGCAAGCCGGCAGATGCGATCTCGGTCGGTGAAGTCCTGCGAGTGCTGGAAGGCAGCCTGGAAGCAGCAGCCTGCCCTGGGATCGAGAACGATGGAACCTGTCATGGCAGCGATGTCTGTGTGGCGAAACTCGTCTGGAAGAGAATTAACGACAGTATTACAAACGCTGTGGATACCCTGATGCTTGGTCAGCTGATCAATGAAAGCAGAAGAGTACATGAAGAAAAAATGGAAAGTTTGAACACAAAGGAAACGGTGTCAGACATACTTAAATAAAACAGGAGGACAAGAAAATGGGAAAAATGATTTATCTGGACAATGCAGCAACAACTAAAACAGCACCGGAGGTTGTCCAGGCAATGCTGCCATATTTTTCAGAATATTATGGCAACCCGTCCAGTATTTATGATTTTGCAGGCAAGAGCAAAGAAGCGATCACAAAAGGAAGAGAGCAGATCGCAGAAGTTCTTGGTGCAAAGAAAGAAGAAATTTATTTTACAGCCGGTGGATCTGAAGCTGATAACTGGGCTTTGAAAGCAACTTTCGAAGCATATAAATCAAAAGGAAACCACATCATCACAACAAAGATTGAGCATCACGCAATTCTTCATACATGTGAATACTTGGAGAAACGCGGCGCGAAGATCACATATGTAGATGTAGATGAGAATGGTATTGTGAAACTGGATGAACTTGAGAAAGCTATCACACCAGAGACAATCCTGATTTCTGTTATGTTTGCAAACAATGAAATTGGTTCTATCCAGCCAATTAAAGAAATCGGCCGTATCGCAAAAGAGCATGGCGTTCTTTTCCATACAGATGCTGTTCAGGCATTCTGCCAGGTTCCGATCAATGTAGATGAATGCAATATTGATATGTTAAGTTCCAGCGGACATAAGATTAACGGACCAAAAGGAATCGGTTTCTTATACATCCGTAAAGGTGTGAAGATTCGTTCTTTCGTACATGGCGGAGCACAGGAACGTAAACGTCGTGCCGGTACAGAAAATGTTCCGGCAATCGTTGGATACGGTGCAGCA
>NZ_JBWLUT010000057.1:0-3005 GCF_056504575.1 Blautia sp. CGZ-1-C1 | reverse complement strand
TTGTTGTTTGGATCCGGACCACCTGCTTTAACAGCCATAACCAGCTCACGTCCGATTACTGTAAAGATCTTACCTTTCTTTGCATCGTTTTTCTCTTTCTTATGTTTAATGTTTGCAAATTTTGAATGTCCTGACATCTTTCTTTCTCCTTTTGTTAAAATAATTTGTTTATTACTGCCCACGCTGTGGACAATAGCATTTATTTATCCCGTTCTACCCTGACCTTGCCGATCGTCTTATTGCCGATAGACAAGATAGTAAAACAGTATCCAATCGCTTTTATGGTCGTATCAATATCCTTGTCTGTAGGAATATGTCCCAGAATATTCGTAAGATAACCATTTAATGTTTCAAACTCTGTGTCTCCGAAATCAGCCTCC
Source organism: Blautia sp. CGZ-1-C1 (assembly GCF_056504575.1). Taxonomy (NCBI): domain Bacteria; kingdom Bacillati; phylum Bacillota; class Clostridia; order Lachnospirales; family Lachnospiraceae; genus Blautia; species Blautia sp. CGZ-1-C1. The sequence goes on along the minus strand of NZ_JBWLUT010000057.1, from coordinate 2,625 downwards.
AATTCCTCTTCCACATCTTCCAGATATGCAAGCCCGTCAACGATCAGACTGTTGTCTCTTCTGCGCACGAATCGTGATCTCATCTTCATCATATTCATCCAGAATATCCCCGACGATTTCTTCCAGAATATCCTCCATAGTGACAATACCTGCTGTCTGTCCATATTCATCCACAACAACAGCCATATGAATCTTCTTGGCCTGCATGGTATGAAAAAGATCTCCGATTCCTCTTGTCTCAGGAATGAGCGAAGCCTGCCTGATAATCCCCGGCAGCTCTTTCAGCGGTTTAAATTTCGCCCATGGATTCTGTGTCATGAATTTGAGTGCATCTTTATAATGAACGATTCCCTTAATATTGTCAATATTTTCCTCATATACCGGATAACGGGAATTTCCCTCCTCCAGCATCGTATCGATCATGTTTTTAAGCAGAATCTCTTCATCAAAAGCTACAACATTCTTTCTGTGAGTCATAATATCATGCGCTTCTGTCTCATTAAAAGACATGATATTCTGAATCATCTCTGCCTCGTTCTCTTCAATGACACCCTGTTCATGGGCCTCATCTACGATAGAAATGATCTCTTCCTCTGTCACAGCAGATTCCTTACGGTCTATTTCCACGCCAAACGGCACTGCTGCCAGTCTCGCTATCCAGGTAATAAATACCGTAAAAGGTTTCAGCAGATTCACCCAGAAATGTACCAGGTTCAGATATCTGTACGCATAAGTATCCGGATGATACGTACCAACCCGGCGAAAAGTCAGAATCCCAATTCCCGCAAGCAGAATCACACTCAATGCCATCACCAGGATCAATGCCGGTACATGCTTTATGTACGGGTGAAATGCCTCTACTGCCCATGGAACAAGGAACGTACCAAAGCAAATACCACACGCCATTACGATCAAAGGAATCGCATTGATGAACTGCGTTGGCTTATCGATCAATGCCATAAGCATCTGCGCTTTCTTATCGCCCTCATCTGCTCTCTTCTGTGTATCATTCTCACTTATATTTCTCAGTGCCGCAGCAAATCCATAAAAGATACCATTCAGCCACAGCAACGATAGTAAGACAAACAAGCCCCAGAGGGGCATACTACTGCCATCTTCCATTGTATTGATCAGTCTCCTCTGTATTGAATACGCGTAGTTACTGGTAAAATATATCACTTTCTCAATTAATCGTCAAGATATCAGAACGTGTTTAAAAAATCAGTTACTGTTCACTCCGTGCCCAGTAACACGCTACGCGATGCAGGAAATATTTTTCAGACAGACTCTAAAAAGTAAGTTCAAGGCTGATTTCAAGTGCGTGATTGACTTTATCAAGCATTGCCTCATCCAGATGGCATACCTTATCTTTCAGCCTTCTTTTATCTATAGTTCGAAGTTGTTCCAGTAAAATTACAGAATCCTTTTCAATTCCATAAGTCCCTGCATCTATTTCAATATGTGTCGGAAGTTTCGCCTTATTCATTTTGGATGTAATAGCAGCACAGATCACCGTAGGGCTGTGTCTGTTGCCAACATTATTCTGAATAATCAGAACCGGACGAATCCCTCCCTGCTCGCTCCCCACTACCGGACGAAGATCCGCATAAAATATATCCCCTCTTTTAATTACCACACAATTCACACTCCGATTCTTTCTGGTTTCATAAAAACCTTGTTTTAGAATTAAGTATTTCCATCTTTTTCTTGTGTATACATGCGTGGTATATAAAATAACCGTAACTATTCAGTTCCCTTATGTATCAATAAATCTTCTGATTATTGTTATAGTAATGGATAACCTGCTGATGAACAGTTACAAAATTGCAGTTTACTCTGTCATTTATAGTTCTGCCGCATTATCTGCGTACAAAAGTAATCCATGGCATCAACTCAGGTTCAGAAAACCTTTTGTCCCTGATACCATACTTCAGCTTCTTTGCCGTCTTTTATATAAACTCTTGGCACACGTGGGCTGATATCACAGGCAAATTCATAAGAAAACCTGCCGCAAAGATCCCCCATCTCTTCTATACTGATAAATTCATCCCCATCTCTGCCAAGAAGAGTTACTTCATCACCCTTCTTTACATTGTCGATTTCTGTCACATCTGCCATAAACTGATCCATACAGACTCTTCCAAGGATCGGGGCTTTTTTTCCATGTATCAGAACCCATCCTTTATTAGAAAGCTGTCTTGGGTATCCATCTGCATAGCCTACCGGAATCGTAGCTACACGTTTCTTCTTATCTGCCACATAGGTGCCTCCATAGCTGATCGCAGCACCTGCCGGAACATCTTTTACATATGTAATATGACTTTTCAGTTCCATTACAGGTGCAAGCTTCACGATGTCTCTCTCCACCTCCGAAGAAGGATAAATTCCATAAATAGTAATTCCGGCGCGAACGATACTCAAATTCGCCTCCGGTACACGAATAATGCCGGCACTGTTAGAGCAGTGATGCAGCGGAATATCCACTCCGGCTTCCTCTACACGTTTCGAAAAATCCTGATATCGTTCAAGCTGAACCATCGCCGGGCTTCTGTCATACTCATCCGCTCTTCGCAAAGTGAGTAAACATCCCCTCTATCTCAAGATTCGGAAGTTCAGCGATCTTTT